>JAIXVN010000315.1 GCA_027483005.1 Verrucomicrobiaceae bacterium | reverse complement strand
TATTCCTCCACATAGGTGTCGCGATGCCATCCGGGCTCTAACATTCGTGAAATGTAGCGCTCCAGCCACTCATCGGGATCGTAGCCGCCGTTCGCCTTCACCATCGTGAAAAGCTCGGTCGCCAGCTTGAAATTGAGCGTGTTTTCTCCGGCTGTTAGAAACTGGTGGTAGTGGATCTCACGCTGGCCCCAGAACCTCGCCTGGTCGCGCAGGATGTCGCCCTTCTCGTTCAGCGCCTCATAACTTGACCGCCACAGGATGCTTCCAGGATGTGGGTTCTTCGGTGCCATGAAATGATCCACCGTGCCGTAATCGCGCCGGAGGGCCTCGCGGTCATAATGCCAATGCACCGGCATCGCCAGCGCATCGGCGGCGAGCGATCCCTCATAAGCGGCCATCCAACGAATCATGCCCTGCCGATAGCCTCGGAAATCCATCGCGCAAGGGCGACGCACGCTTGCCTCGATCGGTCGCCGCGGCATCATCGCCCCGATGGACCTTTCCAAAGCCCTTTCCATGGATCCGCATCTGCTGGTCGGCTTGCTCAACACCGAGCTGCGGAACAACGCCGAGTCGCTTGAGGACCTGGTGAAAACCCACAACCTCGATCCCGAAAAGTTGGTCGAGAAAATGAGCGCCTCCGGATACGACTATCGGCCGGAGCAGAAGCAGTTCAGGTGAGCGTCTGCTCGTGCTTCTTCAGCAAGCGATCGGCAAGAAAGGTTCCCGCCGGAACAATCGAGGCGAGTCCCAGGAGCAGGCCGGCCTTGAACGGAAGCTTCGCCACCAGCATCGCAATCAGGGTGATTCCGGCCAAAGCGATGAACAGCCCGCCATGAAGGGCCCCGGTGATCTTCACCGCCGTTTCCTGATGGAACAGATACTTCAGCGGCATCGCAACCAGCAGTAGCACCAGATAGGACACGCCTTCCAGAATGGAGACGAGGCGGAGGATTCGCATCAGGATCATCGCGCCGCACTTAGGCCCAGGTGGCCCGACTCTTCAACCGATTTCACCTCGACCTGCACGGGATCACCTCGACTTGCCCTGATCAATCAAGCGGACCAGGTCGCCGAAGGTCGTCATGGCAGCGGCATCCTCATCCGCAATCTCGACGCCGAACTCCTCCTCAACCGCCATCACCAACTCCACGATGTCGAAATCGTCGGCCCCGAGATCCTTTTCAAGGGTGGACTCCCGCTTGATGACGGAGGGATCCAGATCGAGAAGTTTCGAGGTCACCTTGCGGAGGCGCGCTTCGGTGCTTTCAGAAGGTTGCGCACTGCCCGGAGTTGATTCCCCAGGAGGTGCAGTCCTGCCGGAGGGCAGCACCTTGAAGCTGTTGATGACCTCTTCCAGAATCGGCTTCGCAGTCGGCTCCTTCGAGCGCAGGGTCCAGGCGAGCACCTGATAGAAGGCCTCCGGCGACTCGACCGTCGCGATGTGATAAACAATGCCCAGCCGGTCGAAGGTGCCTTCTAGGCGATGCTGTCTGGCGGGAAGTCCGTTGAGGGTCCGGATCGTCACCTCGGACAGGTTCACGCCGCTCATCTTCTCCTTCATGTTCGCCAGGACCAGGTTGTCGTAGCCTTCGAGGTCGCTCTCGATGTCCTGCTTCGATTCCTCGAGGACGATCATGTAAAGCTCTCGCCTTCCATTGCCAACACCGAGCTGAGCTGCTGATTCCTGGTTCAGCTGCGGCATCTCAGCCCAGTTGGAAGGCATCTCGACGGTGAAGGTACCGGACTTTCCAGTGACCAACTTGGTCTCTCCTCCGCCGTTCGCGGCGATCGTCCGGCTTTCCATGGCCTTGACCACCGCCAGGCCGAGACCTCCAACCAGGCCGCTGATCGCCAGCACTCCGCTGATGACCGAAGTGATGATCCAGCCAGCCGACTTGCGCTTGAAGGCCTTGATGATGGAGAAGATGAAGAATCCAACGACCACCAGAAGGATGACTGCTAGAAACAGCGGTGCGACCGTCTTCCCCAATTCATAACCGGCCTGATAGGAGGGATCCGCACTGCTTTCCATGATCCAATCGAACCAGTCGGTTCCTTGCGAGGGCAAGACAAATCAAGTGCCGGTCCGGATTGCGGCGGAAACTCATCGATGCGTGACACTGGCCCGACTTTAGGCAATTCAATGCTGCTCCGTGAAAGCCCTCCTCCTCAACGCACCCTCCTGCCTGGAATACACCGACTTCCCGACTCCTGTTCCAGCCAGCGGAGAAGTCCTCGTCCGCATCCGCGCCTGCGGCATTTGTGGCAGTGACATCCATGGCTGGGATGGTTCCACCGGCCGACGCCTCCCTCCCCTCATCATGGGCCATGAAGCCTCCGGGGAAATCGCTGCTCTCGGGGAAGATGTCACTGGTTGGAACGTCGGCGACCGCGTGACCTTCGACTCCACGATCTTCTGTGGAGAATGCGATAGCTGCCGGGCCGGACAGGTGAATCTTTGCGGCAACCGCCGCGTCGTCGGAGTGGCACCTCCGGAGTATCGCCAGCACGGAGCCTTCGCGGAATACGTGGTCCTGCCGACCCGGATTCTTTACGCCCTGCCGCCTTCACTTTCCTTCGTGCAGGCCGCGATGGTCGAACCGGTTTCCATCGCCATCCACGCGGTCGGTCGGGTGAAACTCGGAGCGGATGACAGCGTCGCGGTCGTCGGCAGCGGGATGATCGGGCTCTTCGTCATCCAGGCCCTGAAATGGGCGGGCGTGAAACGGATCATCGCCATCGACCTCGCCGAGAACCGCCTCGCCCTCGCCCGCGAACTCGGTGCCACGGACACCATCCACTCCGGCAGCACCGATGCCGTGCAGGAAACCCTCCGCCTCACCAACGGCATCGGGGCGGATGCGGCCTTCGAGGTCGTCGGCATCGGCGCAACCCTGAACCTGGCCCTCAACCTCCTTCGTCGTGGCGGCTCGGCCGTGCTGGTGGGAAACCTTGCGCCCAAGGCGGACTTCCCGCTGCAAGCCGTCGTCACCCGCGAGCTCAACCTTCACGGCACCTGCGCCTCCGCCGGCGAGTATCCGCTCTGCCTCGACCTCATCGAACGCGGCATCATCCGCGTGGAGCCAATGATCAGCGCCGTCGCCCCACTATCCGAAGGCGCCCAATGGTTCGAAACCCTCAGCGCCAAAGACGGCAGCAACTTCATGAAAGTCATCCTGGAGCCGTAGGCGGGGTTGGTTATTGGTCATTAGTCATTAGTCACTTCTCCCCCATGTCCCTATTCTCCCTCACCGGCCAGACCGCCCTCGTCACTGGGGCCAGCCGTGGCCTTGGAAAGCACTTCGCCCTCACCCTCGCGGCGGCCGGAGCCGATGTCGCCATCACCAGCCGCACGCTTGCCTCACTCGATGAAACCGTTCGTGAAATCGAGGCCCTCGGACGTCGCGCGATCCCCATCGCCCTTGATGTGCGCGATCACGACAGCATCGAGTCCGGCATCGCCACCGCGATTTCGGCGTTCGGCCACCTCGACATTCTCGTCAACAACGCCGGCTGCAACGTCCGCAAGCCCGCGCTCGACATCACCTGGGACGATTGGAACACCGTGCTCGACACCAACCTGCGCGGCCTGTTCTTCGTCGCCCAATCCGTCGCCCGCCACATGGTCGCGACCGGAAAGGGCCGGATCATCAACATCGGCTCGGTCACCTGCGTCGCCGGGTATGCCGGGCTCGCCCCCTATGGAGCCAGCCGCGGCGGGGTGAAGCAACTCACCATGAGCCTGGCCGCCGACTGGGGACCCAGCGGCGTCACCGTGAACTGCCTCGCGCCCGGCTGGTTCAAGACCGCGCAGAACGCCGTGCTTTATGACAATGCCGAGTGGGTCAGCTACCTCAGCGACAAGATTCCGCTGCGCAGGCCGGGAAGGATCGAGGATCTAACAGGTCCGCTGCTTTTCCTCGCCAGCGACGCCAGCGCCTACGTCAACGGCCAAACCCTCCTCGTCGATGGCGGCATCTCCGTCAACGACACCCGCGCCCTGCCCAAACCCTCCTGACTTTCTCTCCATGACCGAAACCCAAAAACCCACCTCCCGTTACCGCTGGGTGATCTGTGCACTCATCTTCGCGATGATCACGATCAACTACATGGACCGGATGGTCTTCGGCGTGCTCAGTCCCGAGTTGAAGAAGATCTTCACCTGGAGCGATGCCGACTACGCCAACATCACCTTCTGGTTCGAGGTCGGATACACCTTCGGACTGGCCTTTGTCGGACGCATCCTCGACCGCATCGGCACCCGACTCGGACTCGCCATCGCGCTGGCCGGTTGGTGCATCGCCCTCGCCATGCACAGCGGCATGGCCACCATCGTCGGCTTCTGCCTTGCACGCTTCCTCCTCGGCCTAACAGAATCCGGTGCCTTTCCCGGAGCCACCAAGGCCGTGGCCGAATGGTTCCCCAGTCGCGAGCGTGCCCTGGTCGCCGGCATCTTCAACTCCGGAAGCAACGTCGGGGCCATTCTTGCTCCTGCACTGGTGCCGATCATTTTCTATCACTTCGGTTGGCAGGCAGCCATTCTCGCCACCGCCGGTGTCGGCCTCATCTGGCTGGCATTCTGGCTGACGGCCTTCCGTTCTCCTGAAACCCATCCGCTTGTCTCGCCCTCCGAACTCGCCCACATCCGCAGCGATCCGCCCGATGCGATCACCGAATCCATGCCTCTGGGTCGAATCCTCTCCACCCGCCAGGCCTGGGCGTTCATGATGGGGAAATTCTTCACCGACGCGATCTGGCGCTGGAACATCTATCTCCTACCGCTCTTCTTCAGCCAGCACTTTGGAATGAAGATATTCGAATTCGGTCCACCCTTTCTTGTGATCTATCTGATGGCGGATGTCGGCAGCATCGGCGGCGGATGGCTTTCCTCCACGCTTCTGAAACGCGGCTGGTCGCTCAACAAGGCCCGCAAGACCGCGATGCTCGTCTGCGTGATCGGCGTGATGCCGGTGGCGCTCACCACCTTCGTGCCGATCGAGTGGAAATGGGTCGCCATCTGCATCGTCGGGCTCGCCATGGCCTCGCATCAGGGCTGGTCGTCGAACCTCTACACCAGCGTCTCCGATCTTTTCCCCAAGCATGCGGTCGCCACCGTCGCCGGCATCGGCGGAACCGCTGGCGGGCTCGGCACGATGGGGCTGTTGAAGCTCACCGCCATCCTCTTCGATTCACAGGCCAAGAACTCCAACAACGAGCACGTCTACACCCTGCTCTTCACCTTCGCCGGCCTGGCCTACCTCGCCGCCCTCGCCTGCTTCCATTTCCTCGTCCCGAAAATGGAACCGGTGAGATAGGGAGTTGCGAGATTCCTGTCGCAACCACCCTGACTTGGGGGCAGAAATGCCCCGGCTCCACATAGTCGAATGCTCGGAGGGAGTGGAGAGCTCTCGGGGCTTGAGCGGGACGCCGCAGGTCACTCTGCCGAACGAGTCATTGACTGCATGCGTTTTTTGAGACTTAGTGCATGCATGACTCAAGTGACCATACGCCGGGTGGAGGAGGCCTGGGTGGAAAAGGCGCGACAGGAAGCGTCGAGACTTCACGTGTCGCTGAATCAGGTGCTCCTCGACGCGTTGCGGCGCGGGCTGGGAGCCGACGTCGAACCGATCCGGAAAACCAACCTGGATCAGTATGCCGGGGATTCGGACTTAGGCCCGGAATGGGAGGCATTTCTGGAAAAGGATCTCAAGCAGGTGGATGACGAGCTATGGAGCTGATCCTCGTGCTGGATACCAATGCCTACAGCGATTGGAGGCGGACTGGGCGATGGCATGAACGGATCGCCATCGCGGATCGAATCGTGGTGCCTTCGATCGTTGTCGGCGAACTCATGCATGGCTTTCGCAAAGGGAGCCTGTTCGAACGGAATCTCGGCAACTTGCACGCCTTCCTCAAGGAGCCTCAGGTTGAAGTCATGCCGGTCACACTCCGGACGGCGGAAATCTACAGCGAGTTCCTGCTCCACCTCCAGAACCAGGGAACTCCCATTCCCACCAATGACATCTGGATCGCCGCCCTTTGCCACGAGTGCCACGGTGAACTCGCCACCCGCGACGGTCACTTCGGGGCATTGCCTCTGGTCACTCGATCCAAGGAGTAGACAATCATCCGCGTTCATCCCGTCCATCTTCGGCTGCTTTTCTGAGTTCGGATTGGTTCCTCATTCTTAAGACAGCTTCTGAGAACCCTTTTTGTGGGAGGCGATGCTCTTTGACGGATCGGGAAAATGGGCGCGTAGTGGTTGGTGCATGAAAGCCACCCGATTCCTCCCGGTCCTCAGTCTGATGGCGGCGATGGCTTTGACCTCGTATGGGGCAGACGCCCCGCCGGACCCCAAGAAGGCTTTCGGTCGTCCGATCGTCCTGACGCCCGATGACAAGCCGGCCTTCGAGGCTCCGCCAGTGGGTTTCAACTTGCGTCGTAAAGGCATCCCGCAGGGTCGGCTGGAAATGGTGGAGTATGACTCGAAAACAGTCGGCACGAAACGCCGGATGCAGGTTTACACGCCTCCGGGCTATTCGAAGGAGAAGATCTATCCGGTGCTCTATCTGCTGCACGGCATCGGTGGCGATGAAACCGAGTGGCAGCGTTTCGTGACGGTGGATGCGATTTTCGACAACCTGATCGCGGAGAAGAAGGCGGTGCCGATGATCGTGGTGATGCCGAATGGTCGCGCCCAGAAGAATGATCGTCCGGAAGGAAATCTCTACGCGGCGGCCCCGGCGTTCGCGGACTTCGAGCGGGATCTGCTCGACGATGTGATTCCGGTGATCGCCGCAAGATATGAAGTCGTGAAGACCCCGGAGGGTCGGGCGCTGGCCGGGCTTTCAATGGGCGGCGGGCAGACGCTGAACTTCGGACTCAGCCACCTCGACACCTTTGCGTGGATCGGGGCCTTTTCCCCGGCTCCGAACACCAAGGCTCCGGCGGTGGTGCTGCCGAAACCGGACGAGGCGAAGAAGCACCTGAAGCTGCTGGTGCTTACCTGCGGAAACAAGGACGGCCT
>JAIXVN010000271.1 GCA_027483005.1 Verrucomicrobiaceae bacterium | reverse complement strand
TTCATCGGCTGCGACTTCGGTACCGGCAGGTCCTTGAAGCGCAGATCGCGTCCACGCTGGAGAGTGAGGATCCCGAAACGGTGAAGGACGAGCTCCGGGCGCTCCTGGCAGCGCTGACTTGAGAAATCTGAAAAAACTTCCTATTTCCCGTAATGAGCCGCCGTGGATTCCTTAGAAAGGGATGAGCACCCGCTCTGAAGTTGTCATGAACCCGCCAGTTCCACCCCATTCCTCCGATCTTGGTGGCCTTGATGCCGCCGGATTGCTGCGCGGGGTGCTGGGGGAGGCCTCCGCGTCCTGGCCGGTCGGAGGGCCGGTCTCCTGGGAGCCACCGACCGATGAAGAAGCAGCGGCCTGGTTTCCGGGCTTTACCGAGATCCGCCTGTTAGGCCGTGGCGGAATGGGGGCGGTCTATGCGGCGCGGCAAACTTCGCTCGATCGGAATGTCGCGCTGAAACTCCTACCCGAGGAGCTCAGCCGCGATGCCACCGCAGCCGAACGATTTCGCCGGGAAGCCCAGGCGCTGGCGAAGTTGAATCATCCCAATATCATCTCGATCCATGATTTCGGTGAGACACCCGGCGGGTCGTTTTATTTCGTCATGGAGCAGGTCGAGGGCACCGATCTCCATCAACTGATCCGCAAGGGTGAGCTGCCTCTTGCCATGGCGCTCGATGTGGTGCGTCAGGTTTGTGAGGCGCTCGAATACGCCCATGCCCAGGGGATCGTCCACCGCGACATCAAGCCCGCCAACATCCTGATTGATGCCAAGGGTCGCGTAAAGGTCTCGGATTTCGGGCTCGCCCTGCTGGTCGCCGATCCATCCTCCGGCGCATCTCCCACGATGACGCAAGGCATGGTGGGAACGCCGGAGTACATTGCCCCCGAACAACGTCGCGGCGAGGCGCGGATCGATCATCGCGCCGACCTCTACAGCCTCGGCGTGATGCTTTATGAAATGCTGACAGGCACCCTGCCATGTGGCGCGTTCGAGCCGCCGAGCAAGCACTCGGAAGTGGACGGGAAGATGGATCGCGTCGTCATCCGCGCGATGCAGCCGGAGCCGGACAAGCGCTATCAGCATGCCTCGGAAGTCCGCGAGGATGTCCACAAGGCCGCGTCACGCGTCGGTAACACGCGTCGGCAAAAGGCGGCTGCCGTTCTGTTAGGATTGCTCGTCATGACTGGGGCTTTGCTGGGATGGCAGAAGCTTCGAACGGAGTCTGATGCAACGCCGACACCGCAAGGCATCCGCACCAACAGCCTCGGCATGAAACTCGTCGAGGCCGGCACGGCGGGAGTCCTGCTCAGCACGCAGGAAACCCGGCGGGGCGAGTTCGGGAAGTTTGTGGAGCAAACCGGTCATCACTCCGCAGGTCCGGTGTACTTCGTTTCCAATGCGACCTGGAACTCCACCGAAGGCACCTGGAAAAATCCGCCTGGCGTGGCTCCGCAGGGCGACATGCATCCCGTGACCTGTGTCAGCGAAGTGGACGCATCCGCCTTCTGTCAGTGGCTCACGGCTCGTGAACGCGCGCTCGGACTGATCAAGGCAAGCGAACGATACCGCCTGCCCACCGACGCCGAATGGCGCGCGGCGCTTGGACCTTCTGCCGCCTCGATGCACATCGACTCCTCCGACAAGATTGTCCCGCTTGATCCCGCCGCGACCGCACTCCCCCCTCGCGACGAGGTTCCAGAGAAAATCGTCGATCTAACAGGCAGCGTGGCGGAGTGGACTTCCTCCCTTGGCCGCGATCCGGATTCCGTGATCGTGTGCGGGACCAGTTGGGTCGAGATTCCATCGTCCACAGTCATCCGCCATCGCGAGTACGACCGCAATCTGCGCGGAGTCGGCATCGGCTTCCGCGTTGTCCTTGATCAAACTTCCAAACCGGAAAATCCATGAACCTGAAATCCGTATGGGTCTCGTTCACCTTCTTCGTCATGCAGGCAGGGGCCGATCCCCTTCAGCCGCTCGGCGATGAGTTCAGCAACGCCGCCACCTTTGGCCGCTGGCAGGACATCGACCAGGTCGAGGGCTGGCGCGTATCCAGCGACGAGGCAGCCGACATCAATACGACCACGCCCGGCCATTTCCGGATCGTGCCCCGGGCGATGGTCTGGTTCATGAATCTTCGTGGGGTGCTCTTTTTCAAGAATGTCAGCGGTGATTTCATCGCCACGACGAGGCTCCGCGTCTTGAGCCGTCGAAATCCCGCGAACCCCCAGCAGCCGCCGAATCGTGCGTTCTCCCTGACCGGGATCTTCATCCATGAGCCGAGGCCATACATCACGCAGGCCGGGCCCAATCCCTACCGCACCGATCCGGTCTGGCCACCGGCCGCCTTTGGGAGCGACTATGTCCCGAACACGGAAAACTACATCTTCCTCAGTTATGGAACCGCTGGAAATCCTGGAACGCGGCAGTTCGAGATCAAGACCACCCGCAACAGCAACTCGATCCTCTACTTCGGCTCCGCCGGCATCAATCAGACGGTGAACGAGGTGTGGATGCAGCTGATTCGCGTCGGCAACACCGTGGTCTGTCTGCGGAAGCATTCCGAAAACGGGCCCTGGATTGTGGAGAACCGATACCCCAATCCGGACCACCCTTTCCCAGCGTTCGGTCCCACGCTTCAGGTCGGACTCACGGCCTACACCGATTGGCCGAACAGCGAGCCGTATCACAACGGCGGCATCCAGACGTCCTGGTATGCCAACTACGCCGCGCCTGGGCCAGGGCAGCCGGACCTCATTTCCGAGGTGGACTATTTCCGCCTCCAGCGTCCCCATCCCGCGCTCACCGAGGCGGTGCTCCAGGGCATGGCCACCAGCTACAATCCGAACACCAATCTCTCTGCGAATCCACCCGTGCAACTGGCTGCATCCGCCGCTGCCGCTCCCTACCTCGGGGACTTCGCCAACATTCCGCTCGGAAGCGTCGCACCCGCCGCAAACGCCTATTCGGCGACCGAGGGCCATTTGGTCAACGTGCTCG
>JAIXVN010000599.1 GCA_027483005.1 Verrucomicrobiaceae bacterium | reverse complement strand
CCGGAAGGCCAGCGGTGGCTGGTGACCAGCGAGGGAGCCTTTCCCTATCTCTGCAAGAGTTATGATCTCAAGCCACTCTATCTCTGGCCGATCAATGCCGACGCCCAGGGAACCCCGCAGCAGGTTCGACAGGTGATCGATGCGGTCCGCGCCCACCATATTCCCGTGGTGTTTTCCGAAAGCACGGTGAGCGACAAGCCCGCGAAGCAGGTGGCCCAGGAAACCGGCGCGCGCTACGGCGGGGTCCTCTATGTCGATTCGCTGACCGACGGGTCGGGTCCGGCATCGACCTTCTTGAAGCTTCTGGAAACGAACGCGGATACGCTGTTGAAAGGATTCCTCGGAACTCATGACTGAAGCCCCATTCGATCTGGCCGTGGAGGGCGTGTCGGTGGCGTATGCCAACGGCCACCTGGCCCTGCGCGACGCCTCATTTCACCTTTCCGGAGGGACGATCTGTGCGCTGGTGGGCGTGAACGGCAGTGGCAAGTCCACCCTGTTCAAGAGCATCATGGGATTCGTGAAACCCGTGAGCGGTCATGTCACGATCAACGGCGCAGCGGTGAAAGTGGCCCTCAAGCGCAACGTGGTCGCCTACGTGCCCCAGGCGGAGGAGGTCGATTGGGATTTCCCGGTCAGCGTGGCGGATGTGGCGATGATGGGAAGGTATGGGCGGATGAATTTCCTGCGCATCCCCAGCGCGACGGACAAGACCAAGGTCGAGGAGGCCTTGCGTCGCGTCTCGATGTGGGACTTCCGGGACCGGCAGATCGGCGAGTTGAGTGGTGGCCAGAAAAAGCGGGTGTTCCTTGCGCGCGCCCTGGCCCAGGAGGGACGGGTGATCTTGCTCGACGAGCCCTTCACCGGGGTCGATGTGAAAACGGAGCAGGCGATCATCGACCTGCTGCGCGAGCTGCGCGCCGAGGGCTGCATCATCCTCGTTTCGACGCACAATCTCGGCAGCGTGCCGGAGTTTTGTGATCAGGTGGTGCTCATCAATCGCACGGTGCTCGGCTACGGCCCGACGTCGGAGGTTTTCACCGAGGACAATCTTTCCAAGGCCTTCGGCGGGGCGCTGCGGCACTTCCATTTCGAGCACTCGACCGTGCAGGACCACGACGGGCGGGCGATCCGGGTGCTGACCGATGACGAGCGGCCTCTTGTTTTCGGAAAGGACGGGCATCTGGAATACAAGGACCGCGAGGGCCGCGAGGACATCCTGCGGCAACGGGAGGAGGAGACCTGAATGATCGCCGACCTGCTCACGCCCTTTCACTACGACTACCTGCTCAAGGCCATCTGGGTCAGTGCCCTGGTGGGCGGGGCTTGTGGATTTCTGTCCGCCTTCGTGACCTTGAAAGGGTGGTCGCTGATGGGCGATGCGCTGTCGCATGCGGTGGTGCCGGGCGTGGCGGTGTCCTACATTCTCGGGCTGCCTTTCGTGCTCGGGGCCTTTGTGGCGGCGTTGCTGGCTTCGGGGGCGATGGTGCTGGTGCGCGCCCGCAGCCGGATTCGTGAGGACGCCACCATCGGGATTGTGTTCACGAGCTTCTTCGCGCTCGGGCTGGTGCTGATTTCCCGGTTTCCCTCGAAGGTGGATCTCAAGATGATCCTGTTCGGAAACATTTTAGGCATCTCGGGATCGGATGTGATCCAGGTCGCCGCGATCAGCGCGCTGACCTTGCTGGTGCTGGGGCTGAAATGGCGTGACTTGATGCTGGTGAGTTTCGATCCCGCCCAGGCGCGGACGCTCGGCCTGCCGGCGGCATGGTTGCAATGGCTGCTGCTGGCCCTGCTTTCCGCCACGGCGGTGGCCGCCCTCCAGGCGGTGGGGGCCTGCCTGGTGGTGGCGATGCTGGTGACGCCAGGGGCCACGGCTTATCTTCTCACCGACCGCTTCGGGCGCTTGATCTGGCTTTCCACTGCGATGGGGGCCTTCACTTCCTGGCTCGGGGCTTATCTGAGTTATCATTTCAATGGCGCGACGGGCGGCTGCATCGTGGTGTTGCAGACATTGCTGTTTCTCGTCGCCTTCACCTTTGCTCCGAAACACGGCTGGCTGGCGGCCAGACGGCGGGTGAAACAGGACTGGACCCCCCCTCTGGACACATGAGTGAATGGTTCCAACCTCTCGAATTCCCATTCATGCGCGATGCGCTGTGGGTCGGCATGATGGTGGCCGCGACCTGTGCCATGCTGTCGTGCTTTCTCGTCCTCCGTGGCTGGTCGCTCATGGGCGATGCCGTTTCCCATGCGGTACTGCCGGGCATCGTGGTGGCTTACGGGGTGGGTCTTCCGCTGGCCGTCGGGGCCTTCGTCGCGGGTCTGTTCTGCTCGATCGCGACCGGCTTCATCCAGCGCAACAGCCGGGTGAAAAAGGACACGGTCATGGGCGTGGTGTTCACCGGGATGTTCGCGCTCGGCCTGGTGATGTTCAGCCGCATGGAGTCTGATCTGCATCTCGACCACATCCTGCTCGGCAACATTCTCGGCATCTCGCGCAGCCAGGCCCTGCAAACCCTGATCCTCGGCGCGGTGCTGCTGGTGGTCACCTGGGTGAAACGTCGCGACCTGCTGCTGGTGAGTTTCGACCGCGGCCAGGCGAAGGTGCTGGCGCTGCCGGAACGCCTGCTCGATTACCTGCTGCTCTCGCTGCTGTCGCTGGCCATCGTGGTGTCCCTGCAAGCGGTGGGCCTGATCCTCGTGGTGGCGATGCTGGTGACTCCGGGCAGCGTGGGACTGCTGTGGACCGACCGCTTTGACCGGATGCTTCTCATCGCGGTGGGAAGCGCGGTGGCGTCCACGGCTTCGGGCATCCTGATCAGCTATCACCTCGATGCCTCCACCGGCGGCTGCATCGTGCTGGTGCAGGCCCTGGTGTTCTGTGCGTCGCTCGCCTTTGCCCCGAAATACGGCTGGCTCGGACGCCACATGAACCGCCGGAAAGGCAAGGAAAATCCGGTCTGATTCCGCCTCTGGGTCGGAATTTTTCCCTTCCGCTCCACCCGACTCGACGGAGGGTTGCCAAGCCCGCGGGCCTTGGTTACCGAATCGGTCCGCCCATGACCGACGCCCCGAACGAAGCCGCCCTCCAGCACCTCGACACCATCGCCCGCGAAACCGGGATCAACGCCCGCTCGGTCGCATCGACCGCCAAGCTGCTCGCTGAAGGGGCCACCGTTCCGTTCATTTCCCGCTACCGCAAGGAGCAAACGGGTTCGCTCGACGAAGTCCAGATCGCGACGATCCGCGACCGCATGCTGCAGCTTGCCGAGCTCGATTCGCGCCGCACGGCGATCGTGAAGTCGTTGGAGGAGCGCTCGCTGTTGACGCCGGAGCTGAAGAAAAAGGTCGAGGCCGCCACGACAATGTCGGCACTGGAGGACGTGTTCGCGCCGTTCCGTCCGAAGCGCCAGACGCGTGCCACGAAGGCGAAGGATCGTGGCCTCGAACCGCTGGCCGACTGGATTTTTGCCAATCAATCGTCCGATCCCGCCGAGGAGGCCGCGAAGTTTGTCGATGCCGAAAAGGAAGTGCCGACCGCGGAAGACGCGCTCGCCGGAGCCCGCGACATCATCGCCGAACGCGTGGCCGATGATGCCGCGCTGCGTGGTCGAGCCCGCCAGCGCTACGAGGAGGAGTCGACCGTCGTTTCCAAGGTCATGTATGGCAAGGAAGAGGACGGCGAGGCGGCGAAGTTCCGCGACTACTTCGAGTGGAGCGAGCCGTTCCATTCCATTCCATCCCACCGCTTGCTGGCGATCCGTCGCGGCGAGAAGGAGGGCTTCCTGCTGATGCGCGTGGAGGTGCCGCTGGAGCGCATCACCGGTCTGGCGATGTCCGATTGGGTGACCGGCTTCGGAAAATGCGCCGACCAGGTGAAGCTGGCAGTCGAGGACGGCTGCAAGCGCCTGCTGATGCCGTCGATGGAAACCGAGATGCGGTTGCTCGGGAAAAAGCGCGCCGACGAGACCGCGATCAAGGTCTTTGCCGACAATTTCCGCGAGCTGCTGCTGGCTTCGCCGCTGGGTGAAAAGCGTCTGCTCGCCATCGACCCCGGCTTCCGCACCGGTTGCAAGACGGTCGTGCTCGATCGTTCCGGCAAGCTGCTTCACCACACCGTGCTCTATTGCACCGCAGGCTCGCAGCAGCAGGCCTATGATGCCGCCGTCGAGGTCACCGGCATGATGAAGAAGTATGACATCGAAGCCATCGCCATCGGCAACGGCACCGCCTCCCGCGAGACCGAGGCCTTCATCCGGAAAATCAAGATCACGGTCCCGATCGTGATGGTGAATGAAAGCGGCGCGTCGATCTACTCCGCGTCCGATGTCGCCCGTGAGGAGTTCCCGAACGAGGACGTCACCGTGCGCGGTGCGGTCAGCATCGGCCGACGCCTGATGGACCCGCTGGCCGAATTGGTGAAGATCGATGCCAAGGCGATCGGTGTGGGCCAGTATCAGCACGACGTCGATCAGCGCGCGCTCAAGGCCAGCCTCGATGACACCGTGGTTTCCTGCGTGAACGCCGTGGGCGTGGAGATCAACACCGCCTCGAAGCAGCTCCTTTCCTATGTCTCCGGCCTCAATGCCTCGCTGGCGGAAAACATCGTCGCGTGGCGCAATGAGAACGGCGCGTTCACCTCGCGTGATCAGTTGAAAAAGGTCCCGCGCCTCGGCGACAAGGCCTTCGAGCAGGCCGCCGGTTTCCTTCGCGTCCGTGGCGGCGCGCATCCGCTCGATTCGTCCGCCGTTCATCCGGAGCGCTATGCCCTGGTCGAGAAAATGGCGACGGATGTCGGCTGCAAGGTCGAGGATCTCCTCACCAATGAGGCCGCCCGCAAGAAGATCGATCTCCAGAGATATGTCAGCGAGGAAGTCGGCCTGCCGACCCTGAAGGACATTCTTGCCGAGCTTTCCAAGCCGGGTCGCGATCCCCGCAAGCAGTTCGAGTTGTTCTCTTTCGAGGAAGGCGTGGAAAAGCCCTCCGACCTCAAGCCGGGCATGAAGCTGCCGGGCATCGTCACCAACGTCACCGCCTTCGGGGCCTTCGTCGATGTCGGCGTGCACCAGGACGGGCTCGTTCACGTTTCGCAGCTCGCGGACCATTTCATCCGCGACGCCAGCGAGGTGGTGAAGGTCGGGCAGAAGGTCAACGTCACCGTCATGGAAGTGGACCTGCCACGGAACCGCATCGCGCTTTCGATGAAGTCGAATCCCGATCTCGATGGCCGCCGCAGCGCCCCAGGAGACCGCGACAACAACCGCGGAGGCGGCGGTCGTCCGCCCCAACGCCAGTCCGGCCCGCCGCAGCAGCAAGGCAACGATTGGTTCTCCCAGGCGATCCAGCACGCGAAGAAGAAGTGAGGCGCGATGCTTGTCCTTTCGTGTGATGGATCGGGCTCACCTCCTTGACTTGTTCACCGAACTTTTCCCAAATCCTCCAAGATGACCACCCCATTCAATTCTCCCATGAAAAGTGCGCTTGTGTGTGCCGTCGCCGTGGCCGTTGTCGGCATTTCCAGTCTTTGGGCGGAAGACGCGAAAAAGGCTGAACCGGCCCTGGCATTCACGATTCATCCGCAGGTGTTCAGCCTGATCCAGGGCTGGGAATCGGATACGGAAAGTCCGGTGGTGACCGAAATCAATCTCGATGCCTTGGCGAAGAACGGCAATCAGTTCTCGAAGGATGAGATCAGGCAGGAAGGCGAATGGACTGTAGTCCGTGAAGCCGAGGCCAAGGGATTCAAGCGCTATCGCGTGCTTGAGCAGAACGCCGGGCATTTCAAGGTGGAGTATCAGGAGAATGGTGGCGGAACGCTGACGACTTCCGCCGTCATCGAGTTCACCCTGGCGACACGCGAACTCAAGAGGAACGGCAAGTCCGCGAACATCCGGGTCATTCGGGTCGATGAGTTCACCTCGAAGTGAGGGTTGATCCTCATGGATGGGGACGAAATGGGTTGATCCGCTCCGAGCCGCAGGGACGAGACTGGTCGTCCGGGTCATCCAGCAGGAGAAGAAGCGAGATCTTGTGGTGGCGTTAGGGGCGCAGAGCTCTTCACGGCACTCAAGGGCAGCGGCTTTGAGCCGCAGACAAGGCTGGAAGGCTACTCGGAGGCCCACTGCATCCCAAGCGCCCATCAGTGGACGGAAGGGGATATGCCTCTTCGCGGCTGGGAAGGCGGTCGACACTGTCTAACAGGGTCTGGAATTCAGGAAATCCTTCATTTCAACCCTCAAAACAGCCTTCGATTCTGTATTGCCCGCCTCGCAGGAGGCACTTAGGGTCGCGTCATGCGTTTGAAACCTGCTTTGATTGCGTTGTTTGTTTCCTGGTCGTCCGTGATGCCGATGCTG
>JAIXVN010000085.1 GCA_027483005.1 Verrucomicrobiaceae bacterium | reverse complement strand
GAGCTCGTGAAAAGCGCGCTGAACCCGAAAGGACGAGTCGTCTATTGGTCGGCGAACCGCGATGACGACTTCGCCCATTCCCTCAAGCGGGTCTTTGCCAAGGTCGATTGCATTTCCGCCAAGGCCTATCCGAAGGCGAAGCGCTTCACCCACACCTTGTTCGTGGCGGATCGCGAGTGATCGAGTCTGAACTCCCACTTTCCTTCGCTTTCAATCTGGTGCATGGAATCCCGAACCTTGCCCCTTCCCCACCTTCCTATGTCGCTCCCCGGGTTTCCAAAAGATTTCATCTGGGGCGCGGCCACCGCGGCCGCGCAGATCGAGGGGGCGGCGTCGGAGGATGGAAAGGGCGAGTCGGTCTGGGACGTCTTTGCCCGTCAACCGGGAAAGGTCTTCGGTGGCCACACGCCCGAGACTGCTTGTGACTTCTACCATCGCTGGCGCGACGACGTGGCGTTGATGAAGGCGGCGGGCCTGCCGGCATTCCGCCTCTCGGTTTCGTGGCCACGGGTGATGCCCGATGGCAAAGGCCGGGTGAATGCCAAGGGACTGGATTTCTATGACCAGCTGATCGACGGCCTGCTGGAGGCGGGCATCCGACCCTTCGTGACCTTGTTTCACTGGGACCTGCCCCAGGCGATCCAGGACCGCGGCGGATGGATGGAACGGGAAATCGCCGACTGGTTCGCGGATTACACCAAAGTGGTGACGACGAGACTCGGTGATCGGGTCAAGGATTGGATCACCTTCAATGAACCGGCGATCTTTCTGGGCCACGGACATCGCGCCGGAGTGCATGCGCCCGGCCTCACCTTGAGCGAAGCGGACGTGTTGCGCTGCGTGCACCATGTGAACCTTGCCCATGGCCGGGCCACCCCGGTGATTCGTGAAACGGTGGAGGACTCGCGGATTGGAATGGCTCACGTCGCCTACATTGCGATGCCTTCCGACCCGGAGAATCCGCACAGCGTGGAAGCGGCCAGAATCGCGACCCTGGAGCCGGAGTGGACCGATGATCATCGCGTTTTCCTCAGCCACGCCTGGTGGATGGATCCTGTCTTCAAGGGACGTTATCCGGAATCGCTCTCGCAGCGGCACCCGCAGTTGATTGACCAGCTCATCCAACACGGCGACATGGAGGAAATTTCCCAGCCAATGGACTTCAATGGCTTCAACTACTACTTCGGTCGTAGGATCTCGGCGGATGGAAGCGTGGTCGAGGCAGCGCCCGGCGAGCCGAGAACGGCCTTCGGCTGGCCCATTCATCCGGAGGGTCTCTACTGGGGAACGCGCTTCTTCCATGAGGCTTATGGCCGGCCACAGTATGTCTTCGAGAACGGGCTGTCGTCCATGGACTGGGTGGCAGTTGATGGAAAGGTCCACGACCTCATGCGCATCGACTTTCTCACACGCTACCTGACAGAGCTGAATCGCGCCATCGGTGAGGGCATCCCACTCAAGGGCTGGTTCCACTGGTCATGGATGGACAACTTCGAGTGGGCGGACGGATACAAGGAACGCTTCGGGCTCGTGCATGTCGATTACTCGACACAGGTCAGGACCGCAAAGGACTCACTGGAATGGCTGGCAGGGATCTGGAAGCCCACCTCATGATGTTCCTGCAGAGCCGCGCGAAGAACAAGCGCCGCAAGAATCGAATCCTGCTCACGAATTCAAAATGTCCCCCAAAAGGGCGGTAGGAAAGGCATCCGGGAATGAGTATCTACTAAAGGGTGAATCCAGCTGCTTCCACCACACCAACGCCGATACGCCTTCAGGTCCCGGAGAACCCTCTTCTCTTGCGTCTTGAATCTTCCAGTCTTGCGTCTCTTCCCATCAAGCCCATGACGCTCCTTCTACGCTCCTTCACCGCCGCCCTGCTCCTTGGTTCCCTCCAAGCCCAGGATGCGCCCGCTTTTCCCGTCGCCATCAAGGTCGATGCCTCGAAGCCACTCGGCGAACTCCGCCCGATCTGGCGCTACTTCGGGGCGGACGAACCAAACTACGCCTACATGAAGGACGGAAAGAAGCTCCTCAAGGAACTCGGCGAGATGTCACCCAAGAACGTCTATTTCCGCGCCCACAACCTGCTGACCACCGGCGATGGCACGCCAGCGCTGAAATGGGGCAGCACCAACGCCTACACCGAGGACGCCCAGGGAAATCCAATCTATGACTGGACCATCACCGACCGGATCTTCGACACCTATCTCGAGCGTGGCGTGCGTCCCTACGTGCAGCTCGGCTTCATGCCACAGGCCCTTTCCACAAAGCCGGAACCGTATCGCCACCATTGGACGCCGGAGGCGAAATACGACACCATCTACCTCGGCTGGACCCATCCGCCGAAGGACTACGCGAAGTGGGGTGAGCTTTGCTACCAGTGGACGAAACACTGCGTCGGGAGATACGGTCGCGCCGAGGTCGAGAAGTGGTGGTGGCAGCTCTGGAACGAACCGAACATCGGTTACTGGCGCGGCACGCAGGAGGAATTCTACAAGCTCTACGACTACTCGGTGGATGCCGTTCGGCGGGCCCTGCCCACTGCACGCATCGGCGGTCCGGAAACCGCAGGCGGCACCGGTGGCGGCACGCTCAACAAGTTCCTGAATCATTGCGTCAACGGCACCAACTCCGTCACCGGCAAGCAAGGCACCCCGATCGACCTGATTTCCTTCCACGCAAAGGGCCAGCCGAAGTTCGTCGATGGCCACGTCCGCATGGGCATCTCCAGCCAGCTGCGCGACATCGATGGCGCATTCAAGGCGATCGCCAGCTTCCCAACGCTGAAGCACCTGCCGATCGTGATCGGCGAGTCGGACCCTGAAGGCTGTGCCGCCTGCCAGGGTCCGCAGAACGGTTATCGCAACGGCACGATGTACTCCAGCTACACGGCCGCCAGTTTCGCGAGAAAGCATGATCTCGCCGCAAAACATGGCGTGAATCTTGAGGGCGCGCTGACCTGGGCCTTCGAGTTCGAGGACCAGCCGTATTTCGCAGGCTTCCGGGTGCTGTCCAGCAATGGCATCGATCATCCGGTGCTCAATGTCTTCCGCATGTTCAGCAAGATGGGAGGGCAGCGCCTGACCGTGGAAAGCGATGCCGCGACTCCCTTGGACACCATGCTCAAGGAAGGCGTGCGCGGAAAGCCCGACGTCTCGGCCCTCGCCAGTCTCGAAGGCAAGAAGCTCGCCGTCATGGTCTGGCATTACCTCGACGATGATCTTCCCGGTCCGGATGCCACGGTCATCCTGTCCCTTCCCGGACTGCCCAAGGACGGAGCGGCGAAATTGACCCAGTTCCGGATCGATGAGTCCCACAGCAATGCCTACACGCTCTGGCAGTCGATGAACTCCCCTCAGAAGCCCACGGAAGCCCAATACAAGGAACTGGAGGAGGCCGGCCAGCTTGCTTCGTTGAAGAGCGACTCGCCCATCGCGATCAAGGACGGCTCGGCCACCGTGACCTTCAAGCTTCCGCGCCAGGGTGTTTCCCTGCTGCTACTGGAACTCCCGTAATTTCAGACAAGAAAAAGCCCCGCTGGGACGAACCTGGCGGGGCCTTGTTGAGAATGTTTGGAAATGCAACTCACCAGGTCTTCACATCCTGATCGGCACCGGTGCCTCCAACCTTCTGATCGGCTCCCTTGGTCCAAACAAGCACCCGGCGGCCGCGAAGCGTTGTGCCGCTGCTGGTCGGGTCGATGATCTCCTCGTAGTAGTCCTGGTCGAGGGTGATTTCATAACCATTCCCCCAGGGGTCGTAGAGTCCCTCGATGGTGTTTGAACCGCCGGCGTAGATCAGGCCGCCCTTCTTGTTCTTGCCGTCCTTCATCCCGGCCAGGAAGTTGAGCTGCTTGTTGTTCTGCATCGAGTTGCTGGAGGCTTCCTTGCCCAGCAGGATCGTGACCAGTTGGACCCCCTGACCGTTCGAGGTATTGCAGGTCTCACCGACATCGGGAAGGCGTCCGTATTCCTGATAGAACTGGTTGATGCCGCTTTCCAAGGCGGTGGCAGCGGACTGACAGGTGAGACGCTTGGCCCTGTTGATGGCGGCCATGCCTCCGGCGAATCCGGCGGCAGCCAGCACGGCGATGATCGCGATGACGACCAGAAGTTCGATCAGGGTGAAGCCGCCGCGGTGACGGGAAATGGGGGTTTTCATGATTCGATGGGATGTGGAGGAATGAATGAGACTGGAGGGAAACCGATTTCTGGTTCCCTGACAATGCCCCTTTCCAGGCAATGACATGGTAAATACGATACTCGACCCGGGTCACTCGGCAATCTTTTTCCTGCGGTGCTTTGGGTTTGCCGCCTCGCCTCCGCTGGCGCACCCTGTGGCATGGCAGAGGATTTGATGCGGGATGAGGTGCTGAAATGCATGCGCTCCCCGAAGTATCGCCCGATGACCGGCTCCGAGCTGGCGCGGTTTCTGGAGATTCCATCGAATGATCGTTCCAAGCTCCGGGCGACGGTGATGTCTCTGATCCAGGAAGGGCTCGTCGTTGAAGGAAGGAAGTCCCGCTACGAACTGCGAGGAAAAACCGGCAACCAACTCACCGGCACCCTGCGTTTCCATCCCAAGGGCAATGCCTGGTTTTTCCCAACGCTGACCGATGACGAGAACCTCGCCACCGGCATCGACCTGAAAAAGTTCTCACGCATCTACATTGGCCGCCGCGATTGCTCGACCGCGCTCGACGGCGACAAGGTCGTCTGCACCATCCAGCTCCCATCGGAAAGGCGCAGCAAGCCACAGCGCGGAGACCGCCGCGTGGTCGGGGACGAGCCGGATGAGGAAGCGAAGGGCAAGGTCGAGCGCATCCTGGAACGACGCTCGGGCCGTCTGATCGGCACCTTCCAACAAAAGGGCAAACACTCCTGGGTGCAGTGCTCGGATGTGGCCGTCGATGGCCCTGTCGATCTGGTTGGCGACACCACCGCTCAGCCCGGTCAGTTGGTCGTCGTGGAGCTGGAGCAATGGGACTCCCGCTCGCTCGCACCGCGTGGCCGCATCCTCGAAGTCCTCGGCTGGCCGGGAGATCCGGGTGTGGACATCGTCGCGATCATCCAGCGCAACGGTCTCCGCACGTCCTTTCCGGAGGCGGTCCTCGAGGAAGTCAGAGGCACCCCCGAATCGCCGACCGATGAGGAAATCGCCCGACGCTCCGATTGGCGTAAGAAGCTTGTCATCACCATCGACCCCGCTGACGCGAAAGACCATGACGATGCGATCTGGCTGGAGCGGACCAAGACCGGCTGGCTGCTCGCCGTCCACATCGCCGATGTTTCCCACTACGTGAAACCCGGCACCGCGATGGACAAGGAAGCCATCGAACGCGGCAACTCCACCTACCTCGTCGATCGCGTGCTGCCGATGCTGCCGCCGGAATTGAGCAACGGCATCTGCTCGCTGAAGCCGAACGTTGACCGTCTGACCAAGTGCGCGTTGCTCGACATCGCCCTGAATGGAGAGGTGAAGAAGGTCCGCTTCTTCGATGCCGTGATCCACAGCCGTGCGAAGCTTTCCTACGAACAGGCCCAGGTCATCCTCGATGGCGGCGAGGCACCCGAAGGTCATGAGGATGGGCTGGAGGAAATGGTCCGCGAGGGTTGGAAGATGGCGTCCACTTTGAGGAAACTCCGCTTCGCCAACGGCGCTCTCGATCTTGAGATGCCGGAGGTCCGTATCAAGCTCGATGAGAATGGTCGGGCCTGCGGACTGATCCCGGTCGAGCACACTTCCAGTCATCAACTCGTCGAGGAGTGCATGCTCGCCGCGAACGAGGTGGTCGCCCGATTGTTGAAAGGCCGCCAGAAACCAGCCGTCCACCGCATCCACGAGGATCCGGATTTTTCGAAGCTGTTCGAATTTGCCGAGACCGCAAAGCTCCACGGCTACAAGCCTGGCGACCTGACCAACCGCGCCCACATCCAGAAGTTGTTGGACGACTCGAAGGGCAGCCCCGAGGAACACTCGATCAAGCTTGGCCTCCTCAAGAGCCTGAAGCGCGCCGCCTATTCGCCGGACGCCATCGGTCACTACGGTCTCGCCAAGGCCGACTACTGCCATTTCACCAGTCCGATCCGTCGCTACGCCGACCTCATCGTCCATCGTGCGATGCAGCCTTATCTGGAAAACGCGCCGAAGGTGCCGGATCGCACGCCATCGCAGAACGAGCTGCGCGAGATTTCCCGCCATATCTCCGACACCGAGCGGGTATCCGCCGAGGCCGAGAGCGAGACCAAGCAGCTCAAGATGATGGAATTCCTCGGTCGCGTGGCCGAGCTGGAAGAGCCGATCGTTTTCGAAGGACTCATCACGGATGCGCGTCCGATGGGGCTCTTCGTCGAGGTGCCGAATCTCGGCATCCGCGGTGCCGTAAAACGCGAGGATCTGCCCGAAGGCCGCTGGCGCTTCGAAGGCCATCGAGGGGCCTGGGTCAGTTACGACGGCGACCTCATCCAGATCGGCATGCGTTTGCCGATGGAGGTCATCGGAGTGGATCGCGTGCGACGTTTCGTCGATTTCCGGATCGCCCTTGATCCGAACGCAAAGATCTCCCGGGGAATGCCTTCGGCTGAAGGCAAAAAGAAGATCGCAAAAGCCGGACCACCCCCATTGAAAGGCAAGCCCGCAAAGTTCAGCGGCAAACCTGCAATCAAGGCTGCGAAACCCTCAAAGAAAAAGACCTTCACCGAACCCAAGGCCTCCAAGAAGTCGAAGCCACCTGCGACAAAACGGAAGAGGCGGTGATTGCCGAATTCATCTGACACCCACCTGCAGATCTCGGACACTCCACAGGATGCCGCTTGCAGGAGCCCCAGCTCCCTTCATTCTCCGCGCCCCGTCCTTGCGGCGGGCGCTGAAACGCTCGCGCGAGGCCGTGAAGGCTTCGTTCACGAAGGCCTTACTTCCAATCACCGCGCCGTCCGTGAAGTAGCGGACCTTGCAGCGCAGCATCGCCGCCATGCTTAGCTCAGGCAGTACGGTGCCGTTGTCTCGATCCGTGGTTTCGACGTCGCCTTTGGCCTTGGCTTTGAGGACTCTTTTCTCG
>JAIXVN010000341.1 GCA_027483005.1 Verrucomicrobiaceae bacterium | reverse complement strand
TCCGAGTAAGGAGCGGGACACGAGAAAACGATTGGGTTTCATGGGAGTGAGGGCGGGAGGTTTTTGAGATAGACCGTCGTCTGATCCCCCAATGCTCCAGAAAGGCAGAGGACTTCCTTCTCGATGCCGCGACATCGCCGCATGCTACCGTCGTGAATCGATGGGTTCATGGAGCTGATGAGATGACCTCATCCCTTCACGAGCCAAATGAAAGGTGCCTGCCAATCGGAAAATTGGGTTTTCGGATTGCGCAAAGGCTCCCACCGCCGGGCCCCAAATGTCAAGAGACCGATTTTCCGAACCACGCGACGCGGGAGGGCCACTTTCAATTGACCGGTGATCGAACAATCCAGCCCGCAAGATTGCCTTCGGCGACCCGACCTCCATCGCGCCGGGCCAAGACCGCCTCACCCCCTCCACTCCACCGCCGAGCGGATCGGGCGGTGGCAGATCATGCCTTCGCAGACGATGACCTCGCCGTTTCCGGGGCTGTGGATGAACACCGCACGCGGGAGATACTGGGTCCGCAGTAGATCATCGAGATCTCGGGATGGGGGGCCACAGAGTTCGATCTTCATCACGCCACGCTCCAACAGATCAAGTGCGGAAAGCAGGACAGGCACGGAGAAGGGCTGGGTGGCGGCCACGCGGGCCTCGGCGCGGAGGATGGCCTCGGCGCGGGTGGCGAACTCCGGGCGATCGAGCAGGATGGCGAGCTTCAGCAGGTTCTCCGCCGCGACGTGGCCGGGGGAAGGTTCGGCTCCGTCGTAGTCCTCGCGCATCACCAGCAGGGTCTCTCCGGCGAGTTCGGTCTTCAGCACGTAGCCGCCGCGCGTGGCGTCCCAGAAGGCCTCGTCCATCGCTTGCTGGAGTTGCAGGGCCCAGTCGAGATGGGCGGCATCGCCATCGGCCGAATGCAGTTCGATGAGCGCGGAGATGAGGAAGGCATGGTCCGCCGGAAAGCCCGCGACGCCGCTGTTTCGACCGCGATGGCTCCGGTAAAGTTGACCGTCGTCCCAGAGGTTTTCACGGATGAATTCCATCGCGCGCCTCGCGGCGTCAAGGAGATCGGGCCGAGCCAGAAGACGGGCCCCGCGTGCGATGGCCGCGATCATCAGGCCGTTCCAGGCGGTCACGATCTTGTCGTCGCGATGCGGCAGCGGACGCTTCATTCTTGCCTCCAACAGGACATCCCTCGATCGCGAAAGGGAGGCCTCGATCGCCTCCTCGGTCTGATCAAAACGCTCGGCCAGCGTCCGGTTTCCGAAGGCGCGATAGAGCGTGTTGCGCCCGACCAGCTCCTCATGCGGATCGCTTTCCGGACGTGCATTTCCTTCCGCCGTCACGCCATAGGCCGCGCAGAAGATCGCTGCTGCCGTTGGATCAAGAAGTCGATAAACCTCCTCCGCCTCCCAGGTCCAGAACGCGCCTTCCTTCTTCTCGTGATCGCCCGCGCGCTCGAAACTGTCCGCATCCTCGGCCGCATGAAAGGCCCCGCCCGGGTCACCGAGTTCGCCGATCACGTAATGGAAGATTTCCTCCGCCACCTCCCGGAAAAGCGGCTCACCGGTGGCCTGCCAGCCATCGAGATAGACGTCGGCCAACTGCGCCTGATCGTAGAGCATCTTCTCGTAATGCGGCACGTGCCAGTAACGGTCGACCGAGTAGCGATGAAAGCCGCCCGCCAGGTGGTCGCGGATCCCGCCCGCCGCCATGGCATGGAGCGTGCGTTCGACCATCTGCAGGCAGGCCGCGCCTTCCTCGGACTCCGGCCCGAACTTCTCCGATAAACGTAGTAGCAAGCGCGGCACAACCGGACGTGGAAACTTCGGAGCACCGCCCCAGCCGCCTTCGTGGGGATCGAACATGCTTTCACAGCGATCCATGAAATCGCCGAAAACCTTCACCTCCGGAAGTCCCTGCATCACGGCCTCGGTGTCGGCCTCCTCGCGCAGGTGCTTCATCACCTTTTCCGCGCTGGCCAGCATTTTCGGACGATCCTCCCTCCACAACCGTCCGAGCTCGCCGCACAAGCGCATGAATCCGGCCCGACCATAACGATCCTCCGGCGGAAAGTAGGTGCCGCCGACCACCGGCTTTCCGTCCGGTGTGAGCCACACGCTCATCGGCCAGCCACCCTGACCGCTGGTCGCCTGGATGAAGGCCATGTAGGTGGCATCGACATCCGGCCGCTCCTCGCGATCGACCTTCACGCACACGAAATGGCGGTTCATTTCCGCCGCGATGGTGGCGTTCTCGAACGACTCGCGCTCCATCACGTGGCACCAGTGGCAGGTCGAGTAGCCGACCGAAAGGAAGACCAGCTTTCCTTCCTGCTCCGCCTTTTGAAAGGCCGCCTCGCCCCAAGGCAGCCAGTCCACCGGGTTCTCCGCGTGCTGGAGCAGGTAGGGCGAGGTTTCATGGATCAGCGCGTTCGGCATGCCGCAGCTTCGGTCGGGTCCGGCTTCTGCCAAGTGTCAAAATCGGGATCGTTCGTTGAACGGTGCATCGTGCGGACCGGTTGCCCTGCTCCGGGAAATCGTCATGCTGGCCCACCATGAGTTCCATTCGACGCCAACCCATCCCTGGGCGCCGGGGAGATCGTGCGGGCCTTTCCACGATCCTGATCGGAATGCTCGCGACGGCTCCCATCACGACGCTTGCCCAGACCGTTCATGTTTCCCGGATGTGGCACAACCATCAGCCGATCTACTGGCCGGAGTGGAACAGCAATGGCGCGCAGACCAGCCGGATCCAGTATGCCTGGGACAGCATCGTCCTGAAGAACGGCCAGACCTACGGCACCGCCTCCGCCCATCCCGACAACAACCTCTCCGAGATCTTCAGCGTGGCCGACCGCGTGAACGCCTATCAGAGCGGTCCGCGCAACTCGCTGGCGAACCTCAGCAACAGCGCGGGCTTCTGCATGAGCTACTCCGGATCGCTCATCGACAACATCCGCAGCCTCGGTGGTGCCAACCAGCTCGGCTATGGCAGCGGTTGGTGGAATGGCAACCGCGAGGCCAGGAACTGGCTCACCCCCGGTGGCAGCCGGCGGATGGATCTGGTCGGCTTCACCTACCATCACTCGCTCGCCCCGCTGCTGCCGAAGTCGGTGTTCCGCAAGGAACTGCAGACCTTCAAGCAGGCATGGTGGAAGGCCTGGGGTGGAAACTCCGACCTCAGCGATCATTCGAAGGGCTATTTCCCGACCGAGATGGCCTTCACCAGTGAGATGATCGACGTGCTGGCCGACGAGGGCTACCAATGGAGCATCGTGGCCAGCCATCATCTGAGCCGCACCTGTCCGACCTATCTCGATCGTGCCAACCCGACCGGAAGTTTCCAGATCAAGTCGAGCCCACCGAACAAGGCCGACCTGTTAGGTCCCTCACCGACCACCGGCTGGTGGTTCAACGAGCCGAATCCCGGGCAGGCGGCGTGGAATGTTTCGCCGCATGCCTATCAACTGCATCGCGTGAAGCATGTGGACCCTTCGACCGGAGTTGAGAAGTCGATCATCGCCGTGCCTTCGGATGATGTGATCAGCTACGTCGCCGGATACAGCGGTGCGCAGGTCGGCATGATCAACACCAACATCGCGCCCTTCGCCACCGACCCGAACCGGCCGGTCATGGTGCTGCCCGCCACCGACGGCGACAATGCCTGGGGCGGCGGCAGCAGTTCCTACTTTGAGTCAACCCCCGCATTCTTCGGGGCCTGCCAGAGCGCGGGCTACTCGGTCACCACCGTGCAGGACCTGGTGAACTCCAGGCCACCGCCCGCAGGCCAGTATGCCCACGTCGAGGATGGCGCGTGGATCTTTCCGGAGTCCGACTACGGCTCGCCCTACTTCCTGAAATGGATCGAACCACCGGTCGGATCGGCCACCAGCACCACCAAGGTTCCCGGCACGATGATCGACCTCGAGAGCCCGGGATTCGCGCTCAAGTTCTGGTCGTGGGCTCCGGTCATCACCGGCGCGAACTGGTGCGAGACCGCCGAGCAGATGCTGTTGGACGAGGGTGGCAGCGTGCAGCCGTGGAAGATCCAGGCTCCTTATGACTGGGACGGCACGTGGACGAATCCGAACGATGTCGAACTGGCCTGGCACCTCTATCTCGGTGGGCTGGATTCCGGTTTCAACTACTATGGCGGCCTCGGCAACGACGATGAGGTGAAGCCCTCGCTGGCCACGCGACGCGCGATTGAAAAGCTCTCGCCCTTCGTCAATGCAAGGCTCGCCAACGATCGCACGCCGCCCAGCGTTCTGCGGCCTCAGCGTTTCCCCTGGAACCCCGGCGGTTACACCTTCGGCTGGTTCAACAGCATCCCCGGCGGAAATACGAACTACCTGAAGAAGATGGGGAGCGATTTCCATATCTGGACCCACGCCTATGATGTCTCGGGCATTCAATCGACCGCGCTCAAGGTCCGCCTCGACAACGACGGCAGCAATCCGATGTCCGACAACCAGAACGAGACCTATGCCGGTGGGGCGGGCGTCGGCTCGTGGGTCACGATTCCCATGACCAAGCGGATC
>JAIXVN010000626.1 GCA_027483005.1 Verrucomicrobiaceae bacterium | reverse complement strand
GCCCGACTCCGCGCGACATCAAACCTTCGATTCACGTGGAATTCATCGACTTTTCACATCATGGCGGCGGATTCCATCCGACAGGCCGAATGAGAAGGCAGTGCGCTTTGAAAGCGCAGCCACGGTCATTTTGGATGCTTCTCCAACCACTTCGTTTCAGCCTCGCTGCACTGAGGGCAGGTCCAATCGAGAGTTGTACAAACTTTGAGGCTAGCGCAGGCGTCATGGTAAAACCTGGTGTTGGGAAATCGCACCCTCTTCACGGATTCAAAGCCACGTGGGAGACTTTCCGCGTCGATGCCTCCCCGTTGGCTTTCCCTCAGCATCGCCTGTTCATGAACACGGCAGAACGACGCATCGTAAATGAGTCGATGATTGTCATGAACCTGCAAAACCTCGCTGGTCTTCATCTCGGTCCCCAGTGTGCTGATGCAGAACCCTTCCAGAATTTCGAATTGGTAGCGCCGTTTGGCATCGATGCGGCGGCGGTCGAGAACATCATTGTCCCACCAGATCGGTTGTTCCGTGAGACGGCTTCCTTCCACGATGCGCATCTCCATCTCGCGGGTGTATTTGCCGTCGTAACGGGATTCGTCAAACCAGGGCCTGCCGGAAACCTCGATTGATCGATAAATCATGACGCCATCGCCACGAGGCGCGCAGGAGGACATTGCAAAAATGGTGAGGAGCATTGGCACACTCCAATCGAAGTGGTTGTTCTTCACGAGGCTAGACGGAATTGGACGATAACAAATCAGCAAGAACCTGATAAACCTCCGGTTCCTTCGCTCGATCCGGCGTTCCTTTCAGGCAGGAGGAGAACCATTTCTGGAGCGTGCCGCGTTGATCGGATGGGAGGGTGCGGACGAGGCTTTCGGCGGCAAGGGGTTTCACGAAATCGATATCCCTCCGGCCATGAGCGCGGTGCAGGATTCCTTGGTAACGGAGCAGCATGGAATCGAGCAGGACCCAGGGAAAATTCGGACTGCCGGGTGGGCCAACGACGAGGTTCTTGCCATCGCCACCCGCCAGCTTGATGCCGCCGAGCTTCACCTTCAGTTCGGGCAGGCTGCCGCCCTTGAAGAAGGCCGCGATGCCGCCGCCGATCGCGCCGATGACGGTGCCGGCCCCGAGGCTGTGGATGCCGACTCCGAGATCGAAGACCGCGCCCGCCGCACCACCGGCGAGGGCTCCGGCGGCGGAGAGTTGGGGGCGGTTGAGGCCCCACTTGCGCCAGGATTCATCGGTGGAGAGATCGAGGCCTTCGTGCAGCGAGGGATCGTTGTCTGCCTTGAGAAGGTGATGGCGGTAGAGCTTGAGCAGGGCGGAAACGCAGTCCTGCTCGATGGCGGCGAGCTTCCTGAAATACCGATCGCTCATCTCGGCTTTCTTCCGCTCAAGGCGTGAGGGCAGGCCTTCGTCGCGTTCGTCGAGGGGTTCATGGACGCGGAGCAGCAGGGATTTTTCGAGGAAATCGACAATGGCTTCGGCCGCCTGTTCACGACGCTCGGTCCATTCGTGATCCATCTTTTCGAGCAAGCGTCGGATGGCGGTGCCGTGTCTCTCGTCGATCTGAAGCAGCGACTCCAGCAATCTACGACGTTCCTCGTAGCGGGCGGAATGGGCGTCGAAGCTGCGGACGAGGTTGAAGGTCGCTCCAAGACGCTCGCGCCACGCGGCCTCCTGTTCGGGCGACACCTCGCCTTGCGGATTCAGCAAGGCCAGCCTCGGCTGACCGGTCCAGCGCAGGATCTCCATTTCCGCGACGAAGGCATCGCGCAGGGGATTCGAGGGATCGACGACGTAGAGCACGCCCGCGCCGTTCAGGATCGGTTCGAGCAGGCGGACCTCATCGGGAAAGCGTTCGCCGCATTCGGCCACGAAGCGCCGCACGTGATCCGGGCCCGGCGTTTCATTTCCGGCGAAGGACTGGATGGCTCGCATGGCCTCGACGGGTTGCTGGAAACCCGGCGTGTCGAGAAAACGGACGAGCGTTTCGCCCTGATAGACGACCGGTAGTTCCTGCACGCGCGTGGTTTCTCCGGGCGTGCTGCTGACGCGCAGCAAATCATTGTCATCGACCTCCAGCAGGGTCGCGAGCGTGGCGGTCTTGCCGGCATTGACCCGGCCGACGACGGCGAAGGACGGCGTGCTCATCGCGCACCTCTTTCGTAAAACACCAGCTCGACCTCACTGCCTGCCAGGCCATCGACGAAGCGTTTCCAGTTGGCGCGCTCGTCTTCATCAGCAGGCCGCATCGCGCCGTTGGGTTCCGCATTTCCGATGAGGAGGATCACGCGTCGATCTTCCTTCAGTCCGCTGACTTTCGCGAGGAGGGATTCGACCTGTCGCGGCGAAAGCGCCCAGCCCTCCACCAGCAGCACGATGGCGGCGGGTGCCTCTGTTAGAGCGCTCCGCGCGGCGGCCTCGCGTTCGGGATCGAGCACGCCGGTCGTTTCCCAGGCGGTGGGGTTGACGCGGAGTTTCTGGAGCAGGAAGGGTCGCAGGGCCTCGCGTGCAAAGCCTGCGCCGCCGACGTCGATGACCAGCGCGCCGTCTGTCTGGCGCTTGGCGATTTCCTCGCGGAGTTCGCCGCCGGCGAGTTCGCGCCAAAGGGCGCGATGTGGACGGGATTGGAAATCGAGGGAGGCCAGCGAGCGGCTTTCGTTCCACTGACAGAGCAGGCGGAGGATGAGTCGCGGCAGCAGACCCCACACAACGAGCGACCACAGCAGGAACCTCCACCACGCGGCTGGACCGGGAGAAAGCGCAGGAGATCTTTCCGGCCACCAGCGG
>JAIXVN010000191.1 GCA_027483005.1 Verrucomicrobiaceae bacterium | reverse complement strand
CGGTGGCTCCTCATTCGAGGTCGCCCCGCAATCTCCAGTCACGGAGTCTCACGCTTGGCATGGCCGCTCCGATGAGAACGGCCGGATCGCAGGGGATAAGCAAAGCCAGGCCTCGTTCGCCGCGAACCGCAAAGCTGCTTCGGGTGCGGATTATTCCTACAAGGCCAAGGCCGCCCAAGCCGTCGCTGAAACCGAGTCCCTTGCCGACGCCTCCAAGTCGAAGTTGGAAGTCATCCGCGAGTTCAACTACCCCAACGAATACCAGCCACCAGAGCTCCCGAACTCCGTCGTCCCTCCAAATGCATCGCTGCTTGCTGACGCGACGAATGGCGGTGCAGACGTGGACTTCGACGGATTCGCCAATCAGGGTTCCCCGGTCAATCAGGCTGGCCAAGCGGATGAAACCACGTCTTCTCAGGACAGGGGCGCGAAGCTCGCGGCCCGACCACCAGCGAGTGAAGCAAAGCCCGGCGTGGCCACTGGAGGTCTGGCCTTCGCCTCAGGCTCGGAAGCCAGTTTTTCACGCTTCGCAACGGCCGAAGGTCCGTTTGCAGGTCAACAACTCGAATCCGGAGACAAAGAGCCTCGTCAACGCCGACAAGAGGTCTGGGGCGAATCCCAAGTGAAGGATCGTGTGAGCCGTCGGGAGATCCCGGTAACACCCGCGACCCCAACCGGCGGCTTCAAGAATGACCTCGCTGCAGCAGATTCATTGGCGGAGCCTCCAATCGACGGCAAAGACCGCTTAACCACCAGAGGGCCTGCGGCTGAATCGAAGCCAGGTGAACCAACAGGACTCGGTGTCGCTGCAGAGGAAAGCCCTTCAGATCTTGCTCGGGGCACTTCCGACGGTCGGGCGATGGATTTCGGCCAGGCAATTCAGAGAACCCCAACCTCCCAAACCCTTGATGGCGGAACAGGTTTGGGCTTCGGATTCGGTGGCGGCTCAGGCGGTCGCGCAGGAAACAAGGCCCCGAACGCTGCGATCGATGAGGTCTCCTCACTCGGCCTGGAAACGAATGCTGAAGAAACCGTCGCTTCCGAAGTCAAGCAGACCACCGGATCCTTTGTCGTCAGCGGCAAGTCGGAACTCGGCGACATGGAAGGCGCGAAAAGTCAGGTCGCGGATGGCCCCTTGAATGGAAACGGAACGATCGTGACCGGAAGTCTGAGGAGCGGAGATGGAGTCATCACCCTCGGCAACATCGATGCGAGCCTCAACAATCCGAACCGAGTCGAGAACCCGCAAGGCACGCCAGTTCGCGAAGACGTGGCTAAACTCGACAGGCCCGCAGCCATTCCAGCGCCAGCTCCAACCGTCGTCGCGGCCCCTGCCAAGCCCGCGTCTGCAAGCGCCAAGGTGTCCGGAGATTCCCTTGATCGCGTTGAAACCGAATCCCGTCGCCTTGCCCAAGAGGATTCACTCGCCGGTCAAAAGGCAGACGTATCAATAGCGATGGCCGTTGAACCCGAGCGGAACCAACAAGCCCTTCAATCGCTGGAAAAGACCGAAGAAAACTGGAAGGAGACGAATGAAGGCGCGAAGGGAACTGCTCCCACCGCGATGTTTGAAAGTCCGCTTCGGAAACAGGAAGCGGCTGACAGCGATCATGATCAAGCGGTCGATCAACCCGATAACGCTCTGACGCAAGAAGGAGCTGCGAAGCTTGAGATTCTGCAAAAGGAAAAGAGGAGTGAAGCGATTGATACCGCCTTGGATGCGCAGGACTACATCGATGCCAAGATTGAGCTCGATTCCGCCCAGGAGATGCTCAACACCATGAAGGTGAAGCTTCTGGGTGAAACGATCCAGGAGCGGATTCCTTCAAACTCCATCGTCGTTCACGAAGATCCCGTGATTGAGAAGCCAGGTTGGCTTTCACTTGATCGCCGTTATCAATCGTCCGCCGTGGTCCAGGTCAAACCAAGGACACCGGGAATCACAGTTCCGAGAAATGAAACCTTGGGAGCATCCGGACAACCCGTGATGTCACCGCAGTTTTTCGCGACCGAGTTTGAGATCGTTAAATCGAAAAATGTCCTGATGAAGGTGGCCGAGCAGTTGGAGCTTTCAAACAAGTGGGAGATCCCCAAGGAGAAAGTGATCGAAGAGCTTCAGAAGAGCATCACGGTCAACAATCGCTCAGGCACCGACCTGATCGACATCAAGGTCAAGAATGACGACTCAGGCCTTGCGAGAGACATCACGGCTGAGGTCGCAAAGGCCTACAAGAACTACCGAACTGAGATCGAGAATCGGGATTCGGAGGCGGCCCTCCAGGCACTTCGCAAGGCAGTTCGTGATCAAGAAGACAAGCTCGAGGAACGGCGGAAGCTGTTGACGACGATTGTTAGGACAAAAGGGATTCTCCCGCCTCCTCAATCGAACCCATCAGCGCTTTCTGCTACCCCTAAACCCTCTCCCACTCCTCCACCCATCCCCACCGACGAGATTTCCGCCAGCGGCGAGGCGTTCTCGACCTTTTCCCTGCACGTCAGCGATGCCTCTTTCAAGGTCGCGAAGGCGGCAATGGATCGTGGAGAGCGACCGGATCCAGAATCGGTGCGCCCCGAGGAATTCTACAATGCCTTCGACTACGGCGATCCCACTCCCGCTCCTGGCGAACCCGTCGCTTGCGCGATCGAACAGGCGGCCCATCCGATCCTGCCGCAGCGGAATCTGGTCCGCATCGCCATGCGCACCGGGGCCGCCGGTCGCGCCGCGAGCCAGCCATTGAATCTAACAGTCCTGCTCGATCACTCCGGTTCGATGGAGCGCGAGGACCGGCACGAAGGACTCAATCAGGCCATCGTCCAGCTCGCCTCCCTCCTGAAAGCGGGCGACACGATCACCGTGGCCGGATTTTCCCGGACCCCTCGCCTGATGGCCGACCGCTTGCCCGGCGAGCGTGCGAAGGAGCTCATCGACATCGTTCGCAACACCCCAAGCGAAGGCGGCACGAACCTGGAGGAAGCCCTCAAGCTCGGTGGTGATCTCGCGCTGCGTCAGAAGAATCCCGCCGCGCAGAACCGCATCGTCCTGCTCACCGATGGCGCAGCCAATCTTGGCAATGCCAAGCCCGAAGACCTCGCCGAACGCATTCGCGCACTCCGCCAGCAGGGCATCTCCTTCGACGCCGCCGGCCTCGGCGCGGGCGGCGTGAACGATCGCATGCTCGAAACGCTGACCCGCGATGGCAATGGCCGCTATTACCTCATCGACCAGCCCTCGGATGCCGACGCGAACTTCGCCAAGCAACTCGCCGGTGCCTTCCGACCCGCTGCCGAGAACGTGAAGGTGCAGGTCCATTTCAATCCGGCCCGTGTCGGTCGCTACAAGCTCATCGGCTTCGAAAAGCATCGCCTGAAGACCGAGGATTTCCGCAACGACAAGGTCGATGCCGCCGAGCTGGCTGCTGAGGAGGCAGGCGTCGCGCTCTATCAGGTCGAAACCCTGCCGCAGGGCACGGGCGAGATCGGCGAGGCCAGCGTGCGATTCAAGGACACCTCGACAGGCCAGATGGTCGAGCAGACCTGGACGATCCCCTACGATGAGAAAGCGGCAGCCTTCGATCAGGCCGCGCCCTCGATGCAGCTCGCCTCGCTGGCCGCTCTCGCCGCCGAAAAGCTGCGCGGCGGTCCGCTGGCTGAAGCCACCGATTTCCAATCCCTCACTCCGCAAGTCGCCAAGGTCCGCGCCCACTACTCGACCAGCAAGAAGGTCGGTGACCTGATCGAGATGATCGGGAAGCTGAAGTGAAACAACTCAAGAAATCGAACCACGAATGGACACGAATTTTCACGAATAGGTTAGAGGCCCAAGCCTGCTCTTCATTCGTGTCTATTCGTGTCCATTCGTGGTTGAGCCCTGCATCCGCCCGAATTGACGAAGCCTTTACACACCGACTCCGAAGCGTCGGTTAGAACCAGATTACACCCCTGAAATGATGAAGACATTCTGCCTGTTCATGAGCGGCCTGCTCGCCGTTGCCCTCGCCCAGGAACCCGACGCCAATCTGATGCTCGGCCGCGGCATGGCGTTGGTGCCGGTGGAGAAGATCCAGACGCCTGCGCCACTGTTCTTTTCAGCGGAAGCCACGGTCAACAGCACGCTCGGCCTGGAATCGGCGGACACCACGATGGATCTCACGCTGCATGTTCTACAGGGAAAGGCGGAGACGCTGAGCCTCTCGTTGCACGGCAGTGGTGAGATCGTTTCCGTGACCGGTGAGGGACTGAAGGACTGGGCGGTGCGCACCGAACCGGATGGCAAGCGTTTCCTCGATCTTCATCCGATCGCTGGACCGACGGACTGGAAGTGGCAGGTCATCGCAAAGGCAGATCTTCGCAAGGCCCGCGCGAAGGCCGAGCTGCTCCTGCCCGGGGCCGGGAAAGCAACCGGCTTCTCTCTAACAGCGACCCTGAATGCCGCCGATGACGTCGATCTGCGCGTGCTGCAGGCCGATGGACTTCTCCCGGTCGAAGGTGGCAACGGCCGCAAGTTCCAGGGCAGCGGTCTTCCGCTCCTGATCGCCGCTGTTTCGCGGGGTGGCGTGGCTCCGCGCGAGCTGGAGCTGACCAACACGACCCTCAACGGCGCAGCCGCCACGAACGGCGAAAGCGTGGCCTTCAATCTAACAGGCGGGGCCCGCGCCACCAAGGCCGGGGCGGTTTGTGTGCTGCTTCGTGGCTTTGCCGCTATTTCCGGCGAGGCCTCTGGCGATGGCTGGCATGTGCGCCTGCGACAGGATGGCGATGCCTACATTCATGAACTCGTCGCGGATCGCGCGGGCTCGTTTCCGGTGAAGATCTCCTTTCAGGCCGCAGTCAGGCGACAGGGCGATGCACGGGTCATCGACTTCACGATGCCTCCCGGTGTGGTGGTGCCATTGAAGCTCGAAGGACTGGGCGCGAAGGTGGAGTTCAATCGCAGCCTGGCAGTCACCCCGCAGCGCGACGGCGAGGCCTGGCGTGGATTCCTGCCGGCGAATGGCAAGGTCAACTTCGCGTGGAAGACTTCACGTGAGGAGGCCGAGGGCGCGCTCTTCTTCTCCAGCACGGAGGTTTCCGAAGTCCGTGTCGGCAGCGGCCTGCTGCGCCAGTCCTCGTTGCTCCGCTTCCGCATCCTCCAGGGCAAGCTCGGCGCGATCGTGGTGAAGCTCGATGGTCCCGGTGAAATCCTCTCCGTGCAGGGCCAGCAGGTGCTCGGCTGGTCGGTGAGCGGCGATGGAGCGGCGAGAAAACTGGAAGTGACCCTCAACCAGCCGATCGAAGGCGAAGGGGATCTGCGCATCGAAGGCCAGTCGGCGCTCGGCAGTTTCCCGGTGAAGGCGGTGCCGATGCGTTTCACGCCCGATGGAGCGCTGCGTCACAGTGGCTGGGTCCGTATCGCGAACCAGGGATCTGTTAGACTCG
>JAIXVN010000619.1 GCA_027483005.1 Verrucomicrobiaceae bacterium | reverse complement strand
TTGATCTTCAAGGGCGCAGGGTTCTATCAGACAGACTACCGCAGCGAGAGCTACAAGGCGGCTGAGCATGCGGAGAAGCCGGCGGAGAAGGGCTCGGAGGTCTTTTCCTTGCGGCCTTTCCAGTCGTAGAAGTTGACGGAGTAAACTTCGGTCCAGATGCCGGAGTTTCCGTTGTAACTGGTGAGGGTCAATGAGCTGGCCGCGATCTCACGTCCGAGGGCATCGTACCAGACCTTGGCGACGGGGGTGCCGGAGGCCTGGGCATCCTTGGCCCACTTGATGACGACGGATGGGTCGATCACGGCAGCCACTGCGGCAGGCAGATCGGCATTGGTGGCGTAGCGTGTGATTTCCGCCGAGGCGGTTCCATCGGGAAGGTTGGTGCGGATCTTGGTCCCAAACGCGTCGTATTCGTAGGTGGTGACGTGGCCGTCCAGATCTGTGGTGGATTTGACAAGGGCCGGACCGTCGTCGTAAGCGGTGGAAACGGTGCCAAGGTGGCTGGTTTCCGAAATGGGGAAGCGACCTCGCGCGTCGTACGTGGTCTGGGAGCTACGTGACTGGCCGGAGCCGGCCACGGTTTTAGAGGTGACGTTGCCAAACACGTCCCGCACATAGGTCGTGGTGACAGAAAGGGCATCTGACGGTTGGACGGTCTCGCTTGCGATCAGACCAGTGTCAGCTGAATAAGTGAAGGCGGAGGACTTCGTGACTGGGGCAGCACCGGGTTGGGTCTTTGTCACGGTCGAGGACGAAAGACGCCCAAGATGCCATTTCCCGCCACTGGTGGTGTGGGAGTAGTTGTTGGTGGTAACCGTGGAGGAGCCATCCAGCGCGGTGATCGTGGAATTGGCGACGAAACCATAGATCGGCAACGCGAGACCATTTCGTTCGGCGAGAGACTTCAGAGAGAACGAATCGGTGGGACTGGGCACCATGGTCGTGCCGTTCCAGACCCAGGTATGAGGCACAATCACAGGAGCCTCGAAGGTCTGCGACGTGATGGTTTGCCCCATCAGGGTGCCGTTGAGATCCCACTTCTTGCTGACGGACCCGGTCTGAACGGGGCGTCGGATGATGCCACCAACGCCCTCATAATAGTAGAGCTCGCCATAGGTGGAAGTCTCTTCGGACACCAGCTTGTAACCCGTGGAAACACCAGGAAGTACGAGCGAGGTCGAGGGAACGTGGACATAGGACCGGGTCAATGCCGGGCTCCCGGCGTTCGGGTAATCGCGACAAGTATCCGTGTGGCTGTACCCCCGAACCGTTCGGGGCTGGCCTGCCGGCTGCATTTCCTCATAGACCTCCATCCAGCCAAAGCCGAGGGAGGCTTCGTGAACCCGATCAAAGCGAAGATCTCCGTAGTGCCGACGAGTCGAGCGATTTCCGCCCCGACCGTCCGGTTCGGTCAATCGAGCGACGACTAGGCGGCTGTCCATCACTGCGGCGTGACCGGTCTGCATGGTGCTCGGACCCGCTTGGTAGGTGGGTTCCGTGGCTCCCGGGACGGGCGTCGGGTCGTTCAATCGGCGATACTCCACCTGCAATGTCGAGCCGAAGCCGTCAGTTACGGATGTGAGGACCTCCTTCCGGCAGTTGTTCATCCAGATCTTCGGGCTTTCACCGATCAACCCGGTGATCAGATCCGGAAAACCGTCGCCATTCACATCCTGAAGCATGGCACGTCTCCAGCCGTTGGTGGCATCGGTGGAATTCGTGTAGATCCGAAGCCCTGCCGGCAAGCCCCAGGCTGGACGATCGATCCAACCAGATCCACTGTTCAAGTAGGCGCGGTTGTACAGCTCACTCCCCGAATTCTGACTCAGCAGAACGTCCGCCAACCCGTCTCCATTGAGATCGGGCATTTCATAGCCCAGTGGAGAAAACTGGTTGTTCAGATACATGTTCAATGGAACGGGGAGATCGTAGCTCAAGCGCTGTGCCCCGGCGTTGGCGGCCACGGGCTCAATCCCCCAGCGTGATGACTGGGATCCTCCGCGATTCAGATAGATGCCACGGAACACCACGTTTCCGGAAAGCATGGACTTGACGATATCAGGCAAGCCGTCGCCATTGAGATCCGCCAACTGCGTATCCATCGGCTCTGCGGCAGCGTTTACAAAGGCCGCGTTTGCATTGCTGTTGCCGGGAACGGCAGGGAGATCGAGTGTGGGCTCGGCGGGCGGATTCTCGGCACCAGGAATTGAGGTCCAGCCGGTGACTGTCCCATCCGCCGAATGAATCATTCGATAGGTCTTCCGGAGTTCAGTGTTCCCCAAGGACACTGCTTCGGAAACCTCGGGATGGCCATCACCGTCTAGGTCTGCAAGCCGACGACCTTTGTCACCAGCGACCGGGAAAGTGACCTTCAAGGGTTCCGGAAGCGCGAAGGTGTCATTTCTGACCCATCCTTGTCCGAGATGGATCTTGTTGAGCCAGGCGGTTGTGGTGTTAGCTCCTGCAAGAATGACGTTCTCGTTGATCGGATCGACCAGCCTTCCTTGGGTGGTGGTATGATAAAGGAGGTCGGTATAGCCGTCAGCATCGAGATCCAGCCATTCGTAATGACTGTCGCGAGGCGTGCCGCCATAGGGTGCCGTGGATGCCAGATTCCTGGGTCGGAAAGGAAGTCGATACGAAACCAGTTCCTGCCAGCTGCCATTGATCCGTGAGTGGAAGCTCAGACTGTTGGAAAGTGATCCGCCGGAGTAGAGGATGGCGGTAGAGCCCAGAAGATCCACTTTTCCATCCCCGTTGATGTCCACAGGTCCGGCCAGAAGATGATGCATCCGGTCGTAATTGTAAGCAACCAAGTCATCCGCACGGTAGCCCAGTGGGAGAAATGTCGGCGGACGGAGAGAGGGATCGGCAACGAAGGACGAGCCTGTATTCCGATAAACCTGACCCACTGTGTTTGGAATCAGTGAACCTGCCGCCAGGGTGTAATTGGTCGCCCTCCAATCGCAAAGTTCCGGCAATCCATCAGAGTTCAAATCCATGAAGCGAACACCCAGGTTCTGACCATTCGCTTTTGCAAATCTTGGAAGCTCCGACGGAGTCGAGAAATTCAAAGGTGCCACGCTGGCGGGTGTCTGGCTCCCGGTCCGGTAAATCTTCACATTCCGGAATGTGGCAGACGCAACGCCATCCGCAGCGTTGTCATCGACATTCATCAGGATCAAATGGGAATGAACTCCTGTCGCGATCTGGCCGACAGGAAGGGTGTAGGTTGACCAGACACCCGGCACCTCGGAGTAGCTCTGGGTTCCGGCGGTCAGGACCGGAACATAGCCGGTGCCGCCAATCCTGAAGAGCCGGGCCGGGAAGACCTGATAGAAGGAATCCGTGTCGAGACCGATCAACGCTCCTGAGGTGAGAGACTGGGCCTGGAACTCGAAGGTCATCACCGAATCCGGAAAGAGCGTGATCCCTCCAGGGCCGACATTCCAGGATCTCGACACATCCCCATCCAGACGAATGGACGTACCTCCGTCTCCTGCCGTCACCATGGAATTCACGTTCGAAGTGGCGTCCCACCCAGAGCTGTAAACCGGCCACTGGCTTGCGGAATTGCTGCTCCAAAGCGGCTCCTGTGAACCAAGTCCGTCATAATCGAACGAAGTCGCCGGGATTGCCAGCGCGGGATTGTCATTCGCACGTTTCTGAACCTTTTCCAAAAACGACCGGTTTGATTGGAATGACTCCTCATAGGTCAGGACGTAGCTATGATTCACGTAGTTGCCAGTGGTGACCCGGATCTTCGAAAGCCGCTTTGAAACGAGGTAACCCGCGTGGGGGGTGTAGGCCCGACCAATGTCATTTCGTGCCTCGTATTCGAAATTCACCGTGCTGTAGGGCTGCATGGTGGCTCTACCAGTGTAAGAAATCGAGGAAACCCTGAAGTTTGCAAGAGTGTAACCTGAAGGAGCTGGGTCCCGGCTGTAGAGAACCTTGTAGTAGTTTCCAGACGTGTCCGAAACGTTGTTGACGCTCCATGAAAGAATACCCGCACCAACAGCCTCGACTGAATCCGCTGTGTTTCCAAGCTCCACGATCAGGCCGGCCTTGGTTTCGAGGGTCCACCAAAGGCCGAGAGGAGCACTGCCGTTCAACTTGATCCTCGAAAAAGCGTCCATCTCGGTGCGATATTCAGAGCCAGCTGCACCATAGGTTCCGCTGACACAAATCAGCCTTTCGCCATCAAGGAAAAAGCGGTCGTGTTGGTCGAAGTCCACCTTGTCAAACACCCGGTCCTTCATCGCACTCGAGGGACCTCGAGTGATTTTCTGCAGTCCTCCGAGAGTCCATCCCACGCCAAGCAAGCCATTCCCTCCGCCACTGGAGTAGTTCAAGGATAGCTTCGGCTCCATGCCGCCTGTTCCTTTGGGTAAATCAATCGGAATGGAATAAGTTCCGGAACCGTCACCACCGACCGACATTGAACCTTTCAGCGCACCTACGGGTTGATGCTGATTGAGAATGCTGATGGGAGGAATTGACGCGGAGGAGACTGTGACAACTCCGTTGCCATTCGGTGCCGTTGCGTTGCTCCAAAGCTGGCCCAGATATCCTTCGAGGAAGGATTTGCCTGTCAAAGGGTCAATGGCATCTCGATCATAGAGGTTTGGATTTGAGCCGTTCGCGGTCTCCCATGCATCTGGAAGGCCGTCTTTATCCGCATCAGCGAAAAGCATGTTGGCTGGATCCGCTTGCAGTCGGTCAATGTGGGTATCAGCCACATAGCTTCCAAAAAAATCGATCTGGGTGAGGTTGGCTGCGCGGCCTTCGAACCCAAGGTTCGCGGAAGCCATTTTACCATCAATGAACAGATCCCAAACCTTGCGGAGGTAATCGTGCCGAAGGGTCACACGCACAAAGGCAGTAGCCTGATGCGAGGAGTCCGTCGTGTAGACACCTGGCGTCTTCAACCATTCTGCCTCATTGGCTCCATTGTCATCATGCCCATGCAAAGCCCAGATTTCGCCTTGATTGCTGCTCGCTGGCACCTGGAATGCCACCTGGGTTCCGTTGACCAGGATCGAAGCGAGACTGCCTTCCAAATTGGCTGCAGGCTTGATCAGAAAATCGATGAACGCGATGGATTCATTGCTGTTCCAGGGGATGGGGCGTGAAACGCTGGCCTCATCCTGACTCGGACCCGCTGTATTCAGCCGCAGGGCCGTTCCATTGGCCCCACTTACTCCGCTAACCACGTCAGCAGAGCCTGACTGAACCTGCCAACCAGCAGAAGACCCTGGGGGCGGCGGATTGAACTCCTCAACAAATGCATATGCGTAAAGCGCATTGTGTATCAGCGCAGCCTGTAGAAGCAGTACGGTGGCTAACTTCGTCGAAGATTTCATCGGGCAGATAAGCTTGGTTGATCTGATCCACCAAAATTGTCCAGAACTTTTTATTAAAACAGAATTACTTGAACGCGAATGTCCTGGACGTCGAAGCATCTCCATCTTCATCCTATCATCACTTGGCCCATCCAGCCACGGGCAACCCGAACGATTAGATATCAATGCGATACGATGGAAGGGGCAGTGCGCACGTCGCAACATTTGCTTTGGTTTTCCCGGAAAGGGTCCTTGGGGATTCACGAGGAAGGAGGCAGTAAGGTTCGCCGGAATCCTGAGGTCAGGAACATCGCTTCCGAATGATTGGATCGCCAATCCCCTGTCAAGGGGACACCCTGGTACGGTCAGTCGCGCAGGATCCGTGAGGCGGAACGATCAGGATCCGGGCAAGGATTGTGACCGACTGTCGAAGCTTCTCCCGAGGGAGGCGTTTGACGATCCTTGAGTTCTCAAGGTGGTGAGGTCGCGAGGTCCCTTTGAACTGACGGCAGCCACGGCGTTCCGGCAGCCGATTCCGATGGCGCGAGCGACCCAACACCATTCGATAGTTCTGGCACGACACGCACCTCGCTGTCCGATTGATGAATTGAAAATTGAAGATCCACGTGTGCGGCCCCCACACTCGGCTTCATGAACGAACCGATCGAGCGGTCGGCAGGGCCAAGGGAGCTTTCCTTGTGCCCCTGCAAAAGCCGCGAAACCTATGCCGCCTGCTGCCAGCCATTTCATTTCGGCCGCGCGAAACCGGAAACGGCCGTGCAACTGATGCGCTCGCGCTACAGCGCCTATTTTTTCCGCCTCGTCGATTACCTGGTCGCCACCACCCACCCCGACACCCGGGAGCGCGACTTGAAGGCACAGCTTGAAGCAACCATCCATGAGGCAAACTGGCGCTTCCTCACCATCCTCGGATCCTCCAAGGGCGGCCCTGACGACAAGGTCGGAAAGGTCGAGTTTGTCGCCGAATATTTCGAAGCTGGCCAACCCCACGAGCTCCACGAACGCTCGCGATTCAAGCGCTACAAAGGCGTCTGGAAATACCTCGACGGCAAAGGATGAGCGTCCTGGAAGAGGGCGACCCGCGCGCTCTTTGGCGATGGACGCCAAAAACGCCCGACCGTTTCCGGCCGGGCGTTCTTGAAATCAGGACGGTCGGATAGGATCAGAGACCCTTTTTCACCACATCGTCGAGGAGGTCGATGACGCGGTTGGAGTAGCCCCACTCGTTGTCATACCAGGAGACGAGCTTGAAGAAGGTCGAGTTCAGCTCGATGGACGAGCCGGCGTCGAAGATCGAGGAGTGCGAGTCGTGGATGAAGTCGGTGGAGACCACTTCGTCCTCGGTGTAGGCGAGGATGCCCTTGAGGTAGGTTTCCGAGGCCTTCTTGAGGGCGGCCTTGATTTCGGCGAGCGAGGTTTCCTTGGTGGTCTTGACGGTGAGGTCGACGACGGAAACGGTCGGGGTCGGCACGCGGAACGACATGCCGGTGAGCTTGCCCTTCACTTCCGGGCAGACCAGCGCGACGGCCTTGGCGGCACCGGTGGTGGACGGGATGATGTTGATGGCGGCGGAGCGTCCACCCTTCCAATCCTTCTTCGACGGGCCGTCCACGGTCTTCTGGGTGGCGGTGTAGGAATGGACGGTGGTCATGAGGCCTTCCTCGATGCCGAATCCTTCCTTGAGCAGCACGTGCACCAGCGGGGCCAGGCAGTTGGTGGTGCAGGAGGCGTTGGAAATGATGTGGTGCTTCGCGGGATCGTAGAGCTCGTCGTTGACGCCCTGGACGAAGGTGCCGTCCTCACCGGAGGCGGGAGCGGAGATGATGACCTTCTTGGCACCGGCGGTGATGTGGCCGCGGGCCTTGTCGGCGACGGTGAAAAGGCCGGTGGACTCGATGACGACCTCGACGCCGAGTTCCTTCCACGGAAGGCCTTCGGGGCTGCGGGCGCTGACGACCTTGATCTCGTGGCCGTTGACGACGATGATGTCGTCTTCTTCAAGCTCAGGAGAGGACTTCTTGGAGGAAACCTCGCCAGCGAACTTGCCCTGGGTGGAGTCGTACTTGAGGAGGTAGGCGAGGTTGTCGGCCGGAACGATGTCGCCGACGGCGGCGACGTTGAAGGTGGTGCCGAGATGGCCCTGCTCGACGAGGGCGCGGAACACGAGGCGCCCGATGCGCCCGAAGCCGTTGATGGCGATGGTGGTCATGATGGTAGGAGGTGCCGTTGCGGCGGTAGGAGGCGTTGCCCTTGGCTGACCCGGTTGGCCCGCCTGGCGGCGGCATTGTGCATGCAGATCCCGGGCCGTCAACCCCTCGGAACAGCTGCAAAACCGGACACCTGCACGTGCTTTGAGGAAATCCGCTGCGTTCTTCTGAGGTTACGCATTCTCTCCGGTTGCGGCGAGGCCCCCTGATCTCTGGAACTCAAGCTTCACCCCCTCGGAAATGCCTCCTCAGGCCGGAGGTTCGAGCGCCGTGCGGCCCCCGACGATGATTACCCGATTCCGCCGAACCGAGTGGCGGCGGCGCAGATGCGGTTCATTTCCCCGTCCAGATTCAGATCACCTCTGAAGCCCTTGGCAGATCCACCCCTCAGGCTTTTGAAATCGAGGCCGCGAAGAAGCCATCGGACGTGGTGTCGGCAGGCGAGACCTTGAGCGTTTCAAGAAGCTTCCACTCCGGGGCCTGGCTCATCATGTCGGAGACCTGTCCATCATTCTCCGTCGGCAGGATCGAGCAGGTGGCATAGACAAATTTTCCACCGGCCCGCATCAGCTCCGGATACTGCTCGAGCATCGCCTTCTGAGTGCGACGGGCCTTTTCCACTGCCGCCGCCGTGAGACGCCATTTCAAATCCGGCTGACGCCGCAAGGTTCCGAGTCCGGAGCAAGGTGCATCGATCAGCACCCGATCCGCCCAGGCGGTCAGGCTCCGCAGCGTGTTCGGCCCCCAGACCTCCTTGCGGATGATGCGGACCTGCGCGCGCTGGGCCCGACGCTGGAGTTCGGTGAGCTTTCGTTCCACCACATCCAGCGCGATGATTTCCCCGCGATTCTCCATCAGCGCGGCGAGTTGCAGGGTCTTGCCACCGGCTCCGGCGCAGAGATCGAGCACCCGCATGCCGGGCTCCACGCCTAACAAAGGCGCGATCCGCTGCGATCCGGCGTCCTGGATCTCGAAACGTCCGGTCGCGATCAAGGGCTTGCCGATGCGACCAAGAGTGACCTCCAGGGCGTCCGGCGCGTGCTCCACCCGACGCGTGAGGATACCCTCCGACTCCAGCCACTTTCCGGTCTCCTCCACCGTTCCGAGCAGACGATTGACCCGCAGGAAAATCGGCGCACGACGGTTCAGCGCGGCGAGTTCCAGATCCCACTGCGCGCCGAGTTCGCTTTCGCCACGAGCATCGAGCCAGTCGGGGATCGACTCGCGCACGGCACGCGGCTGATCGGCCAGTGCGGTTTCACGGGCCGCCATTTCCTCGACGCGGCAGCCTTCCCAGGCCCACCAGTCCGGAATTTCGATGCCCATCCGCTGCCACTGGGCCGCACACATGGCGGCGGGTTTTGGATTGTCGGCGATGAAGGCGAGGGCGCGACGCCACCTCACCACCTCGAAGACCGTCTCCGCCACGAAGGCTCGGTCACGTTTTCCCCACTTCGGATTTGCCTCGAAAGTCGCCTCCAGCACGCGGTCGAGCACCGTTCCCTCCTTGAAGACCGTCCCGAGGACCGTCGTGCAGCCTTCCGCCAGCAAGCGATGCAGTTTCATGGGCGCACCCTCCGCTTTCCACTCTTCACTATTCAACCACCAAGTTTCCCTCCAAGCTCCGCGCGTGCCCACCGTCACTCTCAAGTATCTCAATTTCCACCCGTCGATCTGGCCCCGCATGATCGGCGAAGTTTCGCGCGATGCCATGCCCGGCTCCCTCGTGGAGGTCTTCGGCACCCAGGGCACGACCTTCGGCTGGGGCATCTGGAATCCGAAATCACGCATGCCGCTGCGCATCGTGAGCCATCGCCCGGAGCCGATCGACGAATCCTTTTTCATCGAGGCCATCCGCAATGCCGGCCGCTTGCGTCGCGATCTCTTCAATCTCGACGACAGCACCGACTCCTACCGCTGCATCCACGGCGACGCTGATTTCCTGCCTGGGCTCGTCGTCGACAAGTTCGCCGACGTCCTTTCGCTGGAAGTCACCGCCCTCGGAGCCTGGCAGCGCCTCAACGACTGGCTGCCGGTCCTTCATGAGACCTTCGGCACTAGCCGCACGATCATCCAGATCGACCCCGAGCTTGGTCGCATCGAAGGCATCCCGCGCGGCGATCATCCCGCGTCGGAAACCATCCGCTCGGTGAAAATTCGCGAGAATGGCGTGCGCTTCGAGGTCGATTTCACCGATGGCCACAAGACCGGCTTTTTCTGCGATCAGCGCGACAACCGCCGCCGCTTCGCCGCGCTGGCGAAGGGCCGCGATGTGCTCGATCTTTGCTGCTACACCGGCGGCTTCAGCGTCAACGCCGCGCTCGCCGGAGCCAACGAGGTCACTGCCGTCGATCTCGATGAAACCGCGATCGCGATGGCGAAACGCAACGCCAACCTCAACAGCGCCCGCGTCAAGTTCACCCATGCCGACGCCTTCACCTGGATGCGCACGATGCTGGAAAACGGCCGCCAGTGGGATCTCGTCATCGCCGACCCGCCGAAGTTCGTCTTCGGCGCGGAGGACGAGACCGGCCACGCAAAATACCACGACCTCAACAAGCTCGCGCTCCAGCTCGTCAAGCCCGGCGGCGTTTACGTGACCTGCTCGTGTTCCGGCCATTTCTCCGCCTGGGACTTCGAGAAACTCGTCATCTCCATCGCCCACCGCCAGAATCGCCGTCTCCAGATCCTCGACCGCAGCGGCGCAGGCCCGGATCATCCGGAACTCTCGAACTACCCGGAGTCGCGCTATTTGAAGACGCTGTGGTCGCGGGTCATTTGAAGTGTCCCCGAATCCGGATCTTGAAACCCGCCCGTCTCCGGGGGTGACAGCCGCGCGGGAATGCCCTAACAAAGCGCTGCATGCAACTTTGGCTCTGCCCGCTGATCGCCTTCCTGCTCGGTTCCATTCCTTTCGGACTGCTCATCGCGAAGTCGAAGGGCGTGGACATCCGCCAGCATGGTTCCGGCAACATCGGAGCCACCAACGTCCTCCGGGTGATGGGGAAAAGATACGGCATCACCTGCCTTCTGCTCGACATGCTGAAGGGCCTGATCCCGACGGTGTTGGCGATTACTCTGATCCGCTTCGACGGCCAGCCCACAGGCATGGCGATCGCACCGCTTTTGTCTCAAGCGCATGTGTTTCCTGCCGACCAGCAGTTCACTGCACAGCTCCTTGTTGTGCTGACCGGGCTGTTCTCCATCCTCGGCCACAACTACTCGCCCTGGGTCGGCTTCAAGGGCGGCAAGGGCATCGCGACTTC
>JAIXVN010000139.1 GCA_027483005.1 Verrucomicrobiaceae bacterium | reverse complement strand
GGCCGGGCATCATGGCGGGCGCGCCTTCGAGGTCGAAGGCGGACATCACGCCAATCACCGGCTTGCGGGTGGCGCTGACCTCGGCGACGGCCTTCGAGAGCTGATACTCGAGCATCGTTTCATCGCGGGGATCGAGGAAGGGAATGGTGGTCGTCTTGTCGAGGCAGGAAACGGCGAGGCCGAAGTAGAGGTTCTCGTCATTGATGCGCTGGCCGCTGATGCCATCGAGATTGGCGGAGTCCTCGGCATCGGTGTCCGGCTGCGGATCGAGGTTCTGCACGCGGAGCTTTCCACCGGCGAGGGTGTTGTATTCCTTCAGCAGGTCATCGACATGCCGCATGTGGAGCTTCATCTCCTCCGGCATGTAGGCGGTGCTACGGGAGGCGTAGTAGCGGATCACGACCGGGGCCTGGAGTTCCTTGAGGATCGACTTGGTGCCGTCGGACAGGGTGTGGACCTTGTTCTCGGTGAAATCCAGGCCGCGATGGCCGATGCCGAGCGAGGAGACCAGCAGGTTGCCGAAGACGACGATGAGGACGAGGGCGATGATCCCGAGAGCAACCCGGGTGACCGGATGGGTGGTTTTGGCAGACATGGCTTGAGAAGATTGGGGTTCTGGATTCGGGAATTCAGGAACGTTTGGCCGAAAGGACGGCGCTGGTGCCGAACAGGCAGGCGACGATGATCGCGCCGAACCAGACGAAGTCCTGGAGGCGGAACAAACCACGGGCGAGCGACAGGTAGTGGTCCCAGACGCCGATCGCGGTGATGGCGGCGACGAGCCAATCCCAGAGCGCCTTGGAGTAGGATTGCACGAAGGGTTCGAAGGTCCCGAGCACCAGCACGATGCAGAGCGCGGCGGAAATCACGAGGCAGATCACCTGATCGCGTGTGAAGGCGGAGACCAGCAGGGTGATGGCCAGGAAGGTGCAGCTCACGAGGAAGGCTCCGATGTAGCCGGAAAGGATCGTCAGGTTGTCAGGATCACCCAGCCAGTTCACCGTGATCCAGATCGGAAAGGTGAGCGCGAGGGCGATGAACCACACGGCGGCGGCGGCGAAGAACTTTCCGAAGATCACGCTGCGGGTGGAGATCGGGAACGTGCCGAGCAGCTCGATGGTTCCATTCCGCTGCTCGTCGGTCCACAGTTTCATCCCGACGGCCGGGACGAGCACCATCAGCACCAGCGGCAGATAGAGGAAGAACGAGTAGGTCAGCGAGGCGTCACGCGCTTCCAGGAAGGAGCCCAGCGTGAAGGTGAGGATCAGCGAGAGGAACAGGAACACCACGATCACCGCGTAGGCGATGGGATGGGTGAAATAGCTCACAAACTCGCGTTTGAAGATGGTCCAGATGCTTTTCATTTTTACAGAGATAAAAGTTAGGAGTTGGAGGTTACTGGGTCGGAGTCTTTGCCTTTTGACAGATAACTCCCAACCCATAACCAGAGCCGTCAGGCGGCGGTGTCCCGCGTGGTGAGCTTGCGGAACAGGTCGTAGAGCGAACCGGTGCCGGACTGGGCAAGGAGCTGGGCAGGAGTGCCATCGGCGACGATGACGCCGCGATCGACGATGACCGCGCGGGAGCAGGCGGCTTCGACTTCCTCAAGGATGTGCGTGGAGAACAGCACGGTCTTGGTCTGGCCGAGGCGCTTGATCAGCTGGCGGATCTCGTATTTCTGGTTCGGGTCGAGACCGTCGGTCGGCTCGTCGAGGATCAGGATCTCCGGATCATGGAGCAGCGACTGGGCGAGGCAGGTGCGGTGACGATAGCCTTTGGAAAGGGTGTCGATCGACTGGGCAGCGACGGAGCCGAGGAAGCAGGTGTCGATCGCGCGATCCACGGCGTCCTTTTTCGCGGTGCCGGAAAGACCGCGGACGTCGGCGCAGAAGCGGAGGAATCCGACGACGGTCATGTCGTTGTAGAGGGGCGCGGACTCCGGAAGGTAGCCGACCTTTTTCTTGGCCTCGGTGGGGTTGTCCACGATGGAAATGCCGCAGAGCCGGGCGTCTCCGGAGGTGGGTGGGATGAACCCGGTGACCATGCGCATGGTGGTGGACTTGCCGGCGCCGTTCGGCCCGAGGAAGCCCAGGACTTCGCCCGGGCTGACCTTGAACGAGAGGTTGTCGACGGCGGTTTTGGTTCCGAACTGCTTCGTGAGGTTCTCGACTTCGATCATTGTAGGTTGGAAAAATGGATTGCCGTGTTGGCGTGCGTGACAGCGATGCCGGATCGGGCATACGTCTGGAATTTTTTCAAAGGCGGATCATTTTCAATCGAAAAATGGGGCTCGATTTTTCCGATGACCCGGGAAGCGGAATGTGTTTAGAGAAAGCCGGATGAGCGACGATAATCGTGCGGAAATCAAACTGGAGTTCGACACCCCGCAGTTTCTGCAGTCGCTCTTTGCCAACGAACCGAGAAATCTGGCCTACCTGGAGGCCAAGCTCGGGGTCGTGGCGGTGACGCGCGACGGCTGGGTGCTGCTGTCCGGTCCCAGCAATCAGGTCGAGCGGGCGAAGTCGGTTTTCCACGATCTGGAGCAGGCCCGGCGGAACGGAACGGACATCTCCACCCGCGACTTCCATCTCTCGGTGGACGTGGCGGTGGATGGCAGCGACGTGAAGGTCGCCAAACTGGCCGAGGTCCGCCTGTTGGGCCTGCGGGGACGAAAACCGGTGGTTCCCAGAACCCCACACCAGCTCGAATACCTTCGTGCGATCGAGAAAAACGACGTCGTCTTCGGTCTCGGCCCGGCGGGGACCGGCAAGACCTACCTTGCGATGGCGATGGCACTGACGATGTTGAAAAAGCGGCTCATCGGTCGCGTCGTGCTGACCCGGCCAGCCGTGGAGGCGGGCGAGGCACTCGGTTTCCTGCCGGGGGATCTGAAGGAGAAGGTCGCACCCTACCTGCGACCGCTCTACGACGCTCTCCACGACATGCTCGATCCCGAAGAGGGGCAACGCTACCTGGAGGACGGCACCATTGAAATCGCCCCTCTGGCCTTCATGCGCGGCCGGACCCTCGCGAGGTCCTTCGTGATCCTCGACGAGGCCCAGAACACCACCCGCGAGCAGATGTTCATGACCCTGACCCGCCTCGGGGAGGGATCGCGGATGGTGATCACCGGGGACGGTTCGCAGATCGACTTGAAACCGGGCCAGGCGTCCGGGCTGGCCGAGGCCGAGCGGGCCCTGCAGGGGATCGAGGGCGTGGAATTCATCCGCTTTTCCAAGGGGGACATCGTCCGGCACCCGGTGGTGGCCCGGATCGTGGAGGCCTACGAGTCGCATCGGGACAAGTCCTGATTTCCCATGAACCTGACCCGCCTTTTCAGCCTCGTCAGCGTGCTGCTGGTGATCGCCAGCCTGGGCCTGGTGGCGGTGAACATGCTCGTTCCAGCCCTGTTCATCCTGGGCACCATTCTGGTGGCCGGAATCGCCCTCGCGGCCGCGAATTGGCCCCGCTGACGGTCGGGAATTGCGGATTGCCAAGGGATTCCGGCTGGGCTAGAACTCCCGCCCGTGAGGGGCGCGGTGCACGCGCCCTTTGCCGTCCCTGAACCGATCACGCCTGTGGGATTTCTGGATGAATTCAAGCGCTGGAGACTGGCCCGCCAGGGTCTCTCGTCCGGAAAGAAACGCCGCGTTCACTGTGAGAGCGCGGCGATGCAGTCGCTGGAATTCAGCGTCTGGGTCCGCCTCGCCCTCTATGCCACCTTTGCGGTCGGCAGCTCCGTTCTGGTCCTGAAATCCTCCGCCCACTCCGTCTTTTCCTCCGATCCCCTGAAAGGCACGCTCTGCGGCCTGATCCTCGCCCTGACCGCCTTGGCCACGTTCCATTTCGGTCGCGAAGCCTCCTGCCGGAGAAACAGCCGCGTGGTGCTCGTCCTCGGTGGCATGCTCGGCCACCTGGGCGTCATCCGTCTGGTGATGAGCTTTGCCAGCGATGCCTCCTCGCCGGGCATGTTTCACTTCCTGCTGCTGCCTTTCGCGCTGGCCCCGATGCTCCACAGCGTGCTCCTCGGTCGCTCGATCGGGGCATTTTCCGCGGTCTATGTGAGCCTGATCGGTGCCCTGCTGGTGCCCGGTCATGACGTCCTGAGCTACCTCATCCTCAGCCTGATCAGCGGCATGACCGGCGTTCTGGTGACCACCCGGGTTTCCAAGCGGGTCCAACTCCTGAAAGCCGGTCTCCTGGTCGGCGCAGCCTCGCTGCTTCTCGGCCTGCTCCTCGGAAACGTGCAGCTCGAAACCCTCTTCGGGCCGGAAACCATGGGCCTGCTTGAGGTTCTCGGGCTCGAAGCTGCCGCCGCCTTCGGCACCGGCATCGCCACCGCCCTGGTCGTCGGCGGACTCCTGCCGGTCTTCGAGGGCATGTTCCAACTCACCACCGGCATCAGCTGGCTGGAACTCAGCGACCTCAACCACAAGCTGCTCCGCCGGATGCAGCTCGAGGCCCCGGGAACCTTCCATCACAGCCTGATCGTCGCCGCCCTCGCAGAAGCTGCGGCGGAATCCATCGGCGCGAACGCCCAGCTTTGCCGCGTCTGTTCCTATTTCCACGACGTCGGCAAGCTCAAGAAGCCGGAGTACTTCATCGAGAACCAGCACGACGGCGCGGAGAACCCCCACGACGCCCTCACCCCCACCATGAGCGCCCTCGTCATCATCGCCCACGTCAAGGACGGCGTCGATCTGGCGGTGAAACACAAGCTCAACCCCAGGATCATCGACGTGATTCAGGAACACCACGGCGACTCGATGGTCGCCTACTTCTACCGCAAGGCCCAGGAACAGAAGAAATCGGAGCTGGAGAAGGTTGAAAAGGGACTCGGCAATCCCGAGGACCTGCCCCACGTGGAGGAAAAGAATTTCCGCTACCCAGGCCCGAAACCCCGTGCGGTCGAAAGCGGCATCGTGTCCCTCGCCGACTCGATCGAAAGCGCCTCGCGCTCGCTCAAGAAGCCCACCCCCGCCAAGATCCGCGGCATGATCGACGACATCGTCAAAGCCAGGATCGACGACGGCCAGCTTGATGAATGCGCCCTCACCCTGCGCGAGCTGTCGAAGGTGAAGGAAAGCTTCGCCACCACCCTGCGTTCGATGCTCCACAGCCGGATCGACTACCCCAAGGACGATGACAGCAAGGCCTCGGCCGCCAGCCGACGCGCCGACACGCAAAAGATGGTCGCGCCGCCGCCACTGGAACGCGATGCCACCCGGGGTGGTCGCTCACTGCGCGGTGACGCCGCGGCCTGAGGCTGCATTCCCTTCCAACCACCATGCCCATGAGCCTCGAAGTCATCGTCGGAAACCACCAGGAAGCCGTTCAGATTCCGGAAGGTTGGCTGACCGCCATGGAGGAGGCCGCCGCCGAGGTGGTGCGGCTCGCCCTCGCCCGCGCCGCCCACGACGACTCACCGCTTTCCTTGCTGGCCACCATCGAGGTCGCGCTCGTGGATGATGAAACCAGTGACCGCGTCCACCGCGATTTCATGGACATCGAGGGCCCCACCGATGTGATCACTTTCCACCATGGGGAAATCGTCATCGGCACCGAGGTCGCCCTGCGCCAGGCCGCGGAGTATGGCGAACCGCTCGGCCGTGAAATCTTCCGCTACCTCGTTCATGGCATGCTGCACCTGGCCGGTCACGAAGACACGCTGCCGGGCGAGCGGGATCGCATGGAAACCGCCCAGGAGGCGATCGTCGCCGAAATCTGGAACGAGGGCCTCAGCGCGAAGCTCAGGTAAGCCGGAACCTCACTCCTCTTCGTCCGAGGAAATCTCGTCTTCCGTGCCATCCGAGAGGACCAGATCCTCCCTCACGGGCTCCTCCTTTTCCTCGACCGGGGCCTCCGCTGCTTCCGGTTGCGTTTCAGCGGGCTCCTCGACCACCGGATCCGGCAGACGTCCGCCATTTTCCAGCATCAGGATGATGTCGGCCTGCACCTTGTCCACCTCGGAAAGCGGAATGTCCGGATCGCGAATGATGTAAACCTCGCCATTCTTGCGGTGTTCGTAAACGCGCAGGATCCCGGCCGGCATCCGCTGGGTGTCGGTCTCGCGCAGCAATCGCTGGCGCTCAAGCATCACGGCCAGGATGTAGCGGACGTTTTCGGTGTGGTCCTCGTCTTCCTCCACCAGCCGCTTGAGCAGGCTTTCCACGCTCTCCTTCTCGACCATCCCCGGCTTTTCCTCGCTGACCGTGGCATGAAACACCGCTTTCCAGAAGGAAAACGGAGCCTCATCCGCCTCGGTCCGCGTCGCCCAGGCCTCGATCGTGAAATCCTTGCGCAGATAGCCGCTGGACTCGGGATCGGGAAACAGCGCGGTCACGATCGGTTGTCCGTCAACAAAGGCCACCCCCGTGGCGGCGCAGTCACGGGAACGGGAACGGATATGCCAGGATTCAGCGAGGGCCATTGGGAAGGGTGATTCGAAGCTCTGGATTTGGAACTCGGGCGGGAGTCAGGCACCTTGAAAAAGGCGGCGCAAGGTTTGATGCAGTGGCCGTCCCGCCATGCGGCGTTGAAAGAGGAAGACGCCCAACAGGGCGAAGATCGCATTCGCTGACCACGCCGCCAGGGCTGGCGCGATGTAGGTTGCCTCCCCCAGGGCCAGAAACACGGTCGTCAGGAACAAGAGCGCCACCGACAAGGCCACGGCCATCGCCACCCCACCGGTGGAGCCACGCCGCGAGAAATGGATGCCGAGCGGGGCCGCCAGTAGCACGGTGACCAGACACACCCAGGGCTGGGCCCAGCGATAGTGCCATTGGGTCAGATACGGCGCCGGGATCACGCTGAGCTCGTTTCCAGCGTTGGCAAGAAGCCAGCCGTTGAGATCGGGAATCCCGAGATAAGGGGCGGAAAGCGCCGGCTTGATGAGTTGCCAGGGGGTCTCGGGCCAGCCCGGCTGGACCAGCGGCTCGGAGTACTCGGTGAAGTCCGGCGGCATGTCCGGCTCGAACAGCCCGACCGTCGCCCCCTCGAAGACCCACGTCCGGTCCACCGGATTCCAGCTCGCCTGCGCGGCGGAAAGCCGGGACTTCAGGCTGCCATTCGGCCGGGTGGTGGTCACCTCCACGGCCTGCAGCGGCCGTCCTTTTTCATAGTCCTTCGGAAACGAGCCCACCCTCCACAAGCGATGCTGCGGCGGATTCCGGTAAAGCACATTCGACGCCGCCATCACCGACGCTCCTCTTGCCTCCTGAAGAATGTCCTCGGATGCACCATCCGCGACCGGAGCCCAGTGGTAGTTCAGCCCCGCACACAGCAGCGCGCTGAGCACCCCGGCCAGAATCAGCGGCAGACAGATCCGCGGCAGGCTGCGTCCGGTCTGGATCATCGCCACGATCTCACGACTCTTCGACAGCTTGCCCAGGCAGTAGAGCAGCGACAGCAACAACGAATAAGGCAGCAGCAGCAACAGGATCGCCGGCAGCCGGGTGCCGTAGAAGGTGGTCAACGTCCTGAGCAGCTCGTCGCTCTGCCGGAGGTCGCCCAGATTGGTCTGAAGATCCATCAACAACCAGATCGTCAGCAACGAGCCGAAGCAGATCATGAAAATTCCCAGAAACTGCCGCGCCAGGTATCGGGCCAGCACTCCGCCGCTGGCGTAAGCGATCCCACCCAGCGCCGGCAGGAAACAGATCACTCCGAGGATCTTCGGCCGCATCAGGTGGGCTGCTGCGTCGGAGTCCGGAAACCCCAGCAACTGCGCGTCCACCGCCCTCGCCTCCGCCGGCACCAGCGAGGAAAACAGCACGATCCCCAGCAGCAACAGCAGCAGAGGCACCAGCCCGCGTTTCAAGGTCTCGGAGGAAAAAGGCATCGTGCGTCGAACGGCGGAACAATGTCCCTCCCCCTCCCCGGGTGTCGAGTGCGTTGTCAGGAGGTTCCAGAACTTGCAGCTTGGCAGGAGGCCTCCGGCGGGATGCGATGCACCTGCCCATGATCGCCATCACCGAAGGCCAGCCGCTGCCCGGATTCGCCGAACTGGTGCGCGATGCCTTTTCGACGAAAGGCGTGCTCGCGAAGTCGCGCGACTTCGAGTTCCGCCCGCAGCAGCAGGAACTGGCCGTCGCCGTGGCCGAGGCCCTGATCAAGGCCGAGCCGCTCGTCGCCGAGGCCGGCACCGGGGTCGGGAAATCCCTCGCCTACCTCGTCCCCGCCGCCCGCTTCGCCCTCGAGACCGGCCGGAAAGCGGTCATCTCCACCCACACCATCAACCTCCAGGAGCAGCTCGTCCGCAAGGACATCCCCATCGTCCGCAAGCTCCTCGGCGACGATCTCCCCGCCGTCCTCCTCAAGGGCCGCCAGAACTACCTCTGCCCGCAACGCCTGAAGCGCGCCCGCGAACAGGCCGCCGACCTTTTCACCACCAGTGAAAGCGAGGAGCTCGAAGCCATCCGTCGCTGGGCGGAAGGCACGCGCGACGGCACCCTCAGCGACCTCGACATCCAGCCGTCCATGAAAGTCTGGCTCCAGGTCTGCAGCGAGGCCCACATCTGCACCGCCCGCCACTGCGGCCCGCGCGGCGACTGCTTTTTCCAGGAAGCCCGGAAAGCCGCCGCCGATGCCAAGGTGATCGTGGTCAACCACACCCTCTTCTTCGCCCTCCTCAACAGCACCGAGGACGCCGAGGGAAAACCCGAGGGCTTCCTTTTCCCGAACGACTTCGCCATCCTCGACGAGGCCCACACCATCGAACAGGTCGCCGCCATCCAGCTCGGCCTCCGGCTTTCCCAGTCCGGCCTGCGTTTCGACCTCCAGAGGCTGCACCATCCACGCACCAAGAAGGGCCTTCTGAAGTCCTTCCGGAAAGCCTCTGCCATCACCGCCGTCGATGAGGCCATCCAGGCCGTGGACCGCTTCTTCCACCACCTCGGCGACTCCGCCCGCTTCGGCGATTACTCGAAGGAGTTCCGCGTGCGGAAGCCCGAGCTCGTGCCCAACACCCTCGCCGAACCGCTCCGCATCCTCTGGCAGGAAATCGACGACCTCGCCTCCGACATCGAGTCAGAGACCACCCGCTCCGAGCTCCTGGACGCCTCCCGCCGCCTCCGCGAGGCCCACGGCGCGGTCTCCGTGTTTCTCGATCAGAAGGACGAGGACAGTGTTTACTGGGTCGAGCGCAGCG
>JAIXVN010000185.1 GCA_027483005.1 Verrucomicrobiaceae bacterium | reverse complement strand
CCGCGAAACTGCTGGGCAAAAGGCTGTGGATCCGCCAACCTCAAGACAATGAGCGCTTTCCTGAACATGACGACCAACAGCCGTGGCATGCTGGTCATCGGCCTGGCGGTGGCGGCATTCGTGCTGGCCGGCTTCTCCGCGCTATACTCGACCGGCAACGAGAAGGCGATGGGCACCGGGAAGTCCATGGAAGGTCAGATCAAGGAACTGGAAAAGGAGATCTCGCTCAACCAGGACACCATCCTCGAGCGCACCCGGCAACTGGACGACGCGGAAAAGAGGCGTTCGACCGCCCGCGAGGCCGACGTCACGTTGGCCCTGGTCCAGTCCAACCTCACACGGATCCAGCAGTTCGAGCAGCGGATTCCGGCCCTTCAGCAGGCCATTTCAAACCTTGAAAGGACTTTCGAAGAGGAGAAACAGCGCTATCGGACCCAGCTGCTGTCCAATCCGGCCACCAATGCCTTACCCGAACTCAAGACCCTTTCCGGAAAGACTTATCAAAATGTGCATCTTTCCTCCATCGATGCCACTTCGATCACCTTCTCCCACCAGGATGGCTCCAGCCGGATCCTGCTGAAGGACCTGCCTTCGGAGATCAGAGGCCGCTTTCCGTGAGGCCGCTCACCAGATCTTCACGCGATCCTCGGGCTTCACGTAGAGCTTGTCTCCGGGCTTCACGTTGAAGGCCTCATACCAGGCATCGATGTTGCGGACGACGCCATTGACCCGGGCCACCGCGGGGGAGTGTGGATCGGTGTGGATCTGCTTCTTGAGCGCCTCCTCGCGCATCTTCTGACGCCACACCTGCGCCCAGCCGAGAAAGACCCGCTGGTCACCGGTGGTGCCGTCGATCACCGGCGCAGGCTGGCCCTTGAGCGAGGCGCGATAGGCATCGAGCGCAAGATTGAGCCCGCCCATGTCGCCGATGTTCTCACCCATGGTGAGCTTGCCGTTGATCTTCTCGCCGGGCAGCACCTCGATGGTTTCATACTGCGCACCGAGACGCTCGGCCCGCTCATCGAACTGCTTGGCATCCTCGGCAGTCCACCAGTCCTTGAGCACGCCATCGCCGTTGGACTTCCGGCCCTGGTCGTCGAAGCCATGACTGATCTCATGGCCGATCACCCCACCGATGCCGCCGTAGTTGATTGCCGGGTCGGCCTTCGGGTCGAAGAACGGCGGCTGCAGGATGGCGGCGGGAAAGACGATTTCGTTCATCGTCGGGTTGTAGTAGGCATTCACCTTCTGCGGCGGCATGCCCCATTCCTTGCGGTCCACCGGCTTGTCGAGGCGTTCGAGTTCGCGCTTCCAGTTGAAGAGCCCGGCGCGGACGATGTTTCCATAAAGATCATCGGCCTTCACCTCGAGGGCGGAATAGTCGCGGAACTTGTCCGGGTAACCGATCTTCACCGAGAGCTTGGCGAGCTTTTCCTGCGCGGATTTCTTGGTGGCGGCACCCATCCAGTCAAGCTGGTCGATGCGCTTGGCGAGGACGCTGCGGACGTTGTTGACGAGGTCGAGCATCTGGCGCTTCGACTCCTCGGGGAAATAGCGGGCGACATAGACCTCGCCGACCACCTCGCCAAGCGCACCGTCGGTGACCGCCACGCCGCGCTTCCAGCGGGCCAGAGGCTCCGGCTGCCCGGAAAGGGTCTTGTTGTTGAATTCGAAGCTGGTCTCGACGAAGGCCTTCGAAAGAAACGGCGCGGAGGCATCCGCGACCCCGAAGGCGTTCCAGGCCTTGAGGGTCGCCATGGAGGTATCGGCGAAAATGGCGGCCTTTCTCGGAAAGGCGGTGTTGTCGCTGACGATGACCTTCGTGACCTTTCCCAGCCCGCGTGCCCCGAGCATCCGCTGGAAGTCATAGCCCGGAGCGTAGGCGGCGAGTTCCGCCGGGGTCATCAGGTTGTAGGTCTTGTCGCGATTGCGACGCTCGGCGCGCTCCCAGCTCGCCTCGGCCAAGCGGGTTTCGAAGGCGAGGATGTCCTTGGCGCTCTTTTCCGGCTCCGGCCACTCGATCAGGCTGAGCAGCTTGACAACATAGGCTTCATACTTGGTCCTGATCTCGGCGAAATTGGGCTTGAGATAGTAGTCCCGGTCGGGAAGCGAGAGACCGCCTGAGCTGACATAGACCGCATAACTCGTCGGGTTCTTTGCATCCGGGCTGACACCGGCCCCGAACAATCCACCGCGCAAACCTCCGGGCGTGGCCATGAAGGTGATCAGCTCGTCGCGCGTGGTCGCGGCCTTGATTTTCGCCAGATCGGCCTGGATCGGCTGCGTGCCGATCGCTTCCACCCGGGCCTCATCGAGATAGGCGGCATAATAGGCTCCGATCTTCCTGGTCGATTCGGTTGGAGATTTCACCGCCTCCTCGAGGATCCCGCGCACCCGGGCCTCCGAGAGGATCGCCAGGGCGTCGAAGTTACCATAACGCACGCGATCCGCAGGGATCGTCGTACGCTCGACGAAGCCCCCGTTGGCATAGGTGTAGAAATCATCACCCGGTTTGACCTCTTCCTTCCTGCCGGAAAGATCGAAACCCCAGTTACCGAAACGCGGAGCCTCGGTTGAATCCGTCTGGCTGCTGGCTCCGGGCAAAAGAGCGAGAACCGAAAGGCTGGTGACGAGAAACAGGGGCTTGGTCATGATGAGACGGATCTGGAAAGATGGATTCGGAAGGAAGCGGATGAGTTCTGCCCCGGAACCCGGAGCGATTCAAGCGTTCTGGTTCGGATGCCTGGCGTGCGGAGATCCGTTGCTCAACCGAGGAGCGGGACTCAGGCCAGCCCTGAACTTGAGAAGCCGTCCAAACGGAGAGATCACCCTCGGATTTGGGCCATGAGCCGCGATGGGAGCGCGTCCTGAACCTCCAGGCTAACCCTCTTGGGGCATCGCTTTCCCAGGTCGCAGATGATGGACTGTGAAGCCCCGATGAACGTCATCCGCCACCCCGCCTTGCTTCTTCTCCTCTCCGGCCCGGTCGCTTTCTCCGAGCCGGTCGGCTTCGCATCCCTGGAAGCCTATGGCCAGAAGGGCACCCAGGGCGGTGGCAAGCTCCCCCCTGTCATCGTTCACAATGCCGTCGAGCTTCAGCGCGAGGTCGAACGACTGGACCTCAAGGACAAGTCCGCCCGTGACCAGAGCCCGCGCGTCGTGCGGCTGGCGGGCGATATCGACCTCGGCGAACTGGCAAACGAAAAGCCCGGCCGTGAATTGTTGAAGGTCGGGAGCGTCCGACCACGCCCCCACACCACGATCGAGGGACCGCCAGGTGGGGCGACGCTGCGGCACGGCATCATCGACCTCAAGGGCACGCATGACGTGATCGTCCGCAATCTGCGATTCCGCGATCTTTGGGAAAACGATCCGACGGGCGAGTACGACCAGATGGGCTGGGACTACGTCCGCATCACCAACTCCGGAAAGACGCCGAGCCATCATGTCTGGATCGATCACTGCGACTTTGGAAAAGTTTACGACGGGCAGCTCGACATCGTCCACGGCTCCGATCTGGTGACCATTTCCTGGTGTCGATTCGCAGGAGAAGCCGATCATCCGCAGAAGAAAGGACTGCTCTTCGGCCACTCGTCCTCAGCCAATGCGGTCGCTGCGGATCGGGGCTACCTGAACGTCACCATCGACCACTGCTGGTTCAAGGACCTGGGGTCGCGCAGCCCGCGGTTGCGTACCGGCAACGTCCACTTCGTCAACAATCTGGTCGAGTCCGTCGAAAGCGCCACCATTTCCGTGAACGGCGGAGCGACCTGGGTGGATCACTGTGTTTACCGGAATTGCAAGGTCGCCACCACCTGGTCGCACGCCGACGACTCCATTGAAAAGAACCGTGCCGGAAGACTCAGGATCAGCAACAGCCTCCGCCAGCCGGAGGCCAAGGGATCGCCCACCGATTTCATCGATTCACCGGGAACCTTTGCCTTCAACAAGCCAGCCGCCTGGACCTGGGAAGACCTCGGCAAGCTGCCTTATCCCGTGAAATGCGACCCGGTCGATGACCTTGAGCCGCAACTCAAGACCCGGACCGGGCCACAGCCGTGAGGCATCCTTGAAAAGAATGCGGCGGAGGGTTTTGCCGCTTTTCAGAAGTCGCCTCAGAGGATCGCGCCGGGAAGATAGGCGGCCGCTTCGGGATGGGCGGCCTCGATCGCCGAGACTGCTTCGGCAAAGGTCGCGACCTGCGTACGCGCCGCACCGGCGTTCTGTTCACCGGTGGCGACGATGGCCGCGAGCTGGGCCTGATCGAGCGGGATGCGCGGATCGGCGGCGAGGCGTTCGACGAGGTTGTTGACGGTCGATTTCCCGGCGCGGAGGTCGTTCACCGTGGCGACGGCGTGCTCCTTGATCGCGTGGTGCGCGGTTTCGCGACCGACTCCGGCCTTCACGGCTTCCATCATGATGGTGGTGGTCATCAGGAACGGCAGGTAGTGGGCGTTTTCCTTCGCGATGACCGCCGGGTAGGCGTCCATCTGGTCGAGAACTGTTAGAAACGTCTCAAACAAGCCATCGAGCGCGAAGAAGGCGTCCGGCAGCATCACGCGGCGCACGACCGAGCAGGAAACATCGCCCTCGTTCCACTGATCGCCCGCCAGACCCGCCGCCATGGCGAGGTAGCCCTTGAGGATGACGTGGAAGCCGTTGACGCGTTCGCAGGAGCGCGAATTCATCTTGTGCGGCATGGCGCTTGATCCGGTCTGGCCGGGCGCAAAGCCCTCGCTGGCGGTCTCGTGACCGGCCATCAGCCGCAGGGTTTTCGAGAACGAGGACGGGCCGGACGCGAGGTCAGTCAGGACGGACACGACACGGAAATCGAGCGAGCGCGGATAGACCTGGCCGACGTTGATCCACACGGCGGGCATGCCGAGGTGGGCGACGACCTTTTGCTCCAGCTCGGCGACCTTCACCGCATCGCCCTCGAAGAGGGAAAGCTGGTCCATCTGCGTGCCGACCGCGCCTTTCAAGCCACGCACCGGATAGCGGGCGATGACATCCTCCAGCGCGTTGAAGGCCGTGAGAAGCTCCTCGCCGAACATCGCGATGCGCTTGCCAAGCGTCGTCGGCTGCGCGGCGACGTTGTGGGTGCGGGCGGTGATGACCAGCTCGCTCCACTGCTCCGAACGCAGGCGGAGTCTTTTCAAGGTGGCGACCGTCTTCGCGCGGATCACCTCCAGCGCGCGGAACACCTGGAGCTGCTCCACGTTTTCCGTGAGGTCGCGGGAGGTGAGGCCCTTGTGGATGTGCTCGTGGCCGGCGAGGTCGTTGAACTCCTCGATGCGCGCCTTCACATCGTGGCGGGTGATCCGCTCGCGAGCCATGATCGAAGCGGGATCGACGCTGTCTTTCGCGGCTTCATACGCGGCGATCGCCTCGGAGGGAATGTCGAGCCCGAGGTCACGCTGGGCCTTCATCACGGCGATCCAGAACTCGCGTTCGAGCACGATCCGGCCCTCGGCGGACCAGATGGATTGCATGGCGGAGGAGGCGTAGCGTTCGGCGAGGACGTTGGGAATCACGGGGGGACGTGTAAGGGGCGGAGCGCGGGTCGCCAAGAGGGATGTGCGGGAAATCCGCCGATTGCCTTGACGCTCAGGGACGGGGCGGTCATCTCGGGACGCTCCTTTCGTCACAACGTCTTTCCCATCCCATGCGTGCGCTTTCCATCCTCCTCGCCTCGATTCCCCTCCTCGCCGCCGAGCCGCTGCCGCTGATTCCGCAGCCGAAGTCGGTGGAAATGAAGGATGGCTCCTTTGCGCTGCCGGACACCGTCGGCATCCGCATGCCCGCCGAACTCAAGAACGAGGGCATCTACCTCGGACAGCGCCTGAAAAGCGGGCTCGGCCACCCGGTCTCCGCCAGTGGCGAGGGCGCGATCAAGCTCTCGATTTCCTCCGGCCTGCCCATCGACGGCTATGTGCTCAAAGTCGGCAAATCAGGAGTCTCCATCGAGGGCCAGAACGCCACCGGAGTCTTCAACGGCATCCAGACCCTGTTGCAACTCCTGCCCCCGCAGGTTTACGGAAAGGACGCCAAGTCCCCCATCAAGGCCAGCCTGCCCTTCCTCACCATCAACGACTCCCCCGCCCTGCCCTGGCGTGGCCTGCACCTCGATTGCGCCCGCCATTTCATGCCGAAAGAGTTCGTCATGAAGCTCCTCGACCTGATGGCGATCCACAAGCTCAACCGCTTCCATTGGCACCTCGTCGACTCCGAGGGCTGGCGTCTTGAAATCAGGAAATACCCCAAGCTCACCCAGGTCGGCCAGGACCAGCCCGCATGGTATCCCGGCGAGGACCCCGCCGATCACTCGATCAAGGCGAAGTTCAGCTACGGCAGCTTCCACGGCGGCGGCTTCTACACCCAGGACGATGTCCGCGAGATCGTGGCCCATGCCGCAAAGCTGCACATCGAGATCATGCCGGAGATCGAGTTCCCGGCCCATGCGATGGCGATGTTCACCGCCTACCCGGAATTCTCCACCACCGGCAAAGTGCCCGTGGTGAAATCCAACCACTCGCCCGACCTCATCAACGTCGATGAAAAGTCGATCAACTTCCTCAAGGACATCCTCGATGAAACGAT
>JAIXVN010000298.1 GCA_027483005.1 Verrucomicrobiaceae bacterium | reverse complement strand
GGGAAAATGGGCCGCCGGACGGGGTCGCATCGGCTTCATGTCCGGTGGCAAGGCCGCCTTCTGGAAGGATGAGGACATCGCAGATACCTTCACCCGCGAGGCCGTGGGCTTCATCGAACGCAGCAAGGAGAAGCCCTTCTTCCTCTACTTCGCGCCCCACGACGTGCATCCTCCGACGATTCCGCATCCGCGATTTCTCGGTAGCACGGGACTTGGAAATCGGGCCGACATGCTGAGCGAACTCGATTGGTCGGTCGGCGAAGTCATGAAGGCCCTCGAACGTCTCGACCTCGCCAAGAACACCCTGGTCATCTTTTCCAGCGACAACGGAGCCACTCCGATCAACGAGCAAGGCCACCTTCCCAACGGTCCTTGGCGGGGAAAGAAATCGCAACTCTGGGAAGGCGGTCACCGAGAGCCCTTCATCGCCCGCTGGCCGGGACACATCGCATCAGGAAAGACCTCGGACGACCTTGTCTGCCTCATCGATCTCAGCGCCACCGCCGCCGCCGTGACCGGGCAGAAGCTTGCTGAAGGCGCCGCTCCGGACAGTTTCAATCTCCTGCCGACCCTGTTGGGAAAACCGGACGCGCCGAAACGCGGCTCCCTCATCGTGATGAGCGGCAAGGGCGACCTCGCGATCCGTCAGGGCCAGTGGAAATACTTCCCGGACCTCGCGCTTGCCAATGGCTGGGATGCCGGCCCGAAGAAGCCGAACCAGGGCGCCAATCCCGGCCTCTACGACCTCTCCACCGACCCGGGCGAAAAGCGGAACGTGTTCAAGGATCGCCCTGAAATCGCAAAACGACTCGCCTCCTTGCTGGCCCAGCAGCAGACTGCAAGATCCACCCGCCCGGCCACGCCCTGAGCATCAGCTCCGAACCACTTGTTAGACATGAAATCCATTACTTCCATCTCCATCCGTGTCGCCACCTGTTGTTATCTAACAGCAGGCCTCGCCTCCGCCGAAGTCCGCCTGCCCTCGATGTTCTCGGACCACATGGTCCTGCAGCGCGACACCCTCGTTCCCGTCTGGGGCTGGGCCTCTGCGGGCGAAGCGGTCACGGTCAGCATCGATGGCCAGACGAAGTCCACCAAGGCCGATGCCGCAGGCAAGTGGAGCGTGAAGCTCGAAAAGCTCACCAGCTCGACACCCACCACGATGACCGTGAAAGGCAGTAACACGCTCACCATTTCCGATGTCCTCGTCGGCGAGGTGTGGCTCGGCTCAGGGCAATCGAACATGCAGATGACGGTCGGGGCCTCCAACAACGCCGCCGCTGAAATCGCCAAGGCGGATTTCCCCCAGATCCGGCTTTTCACGGTGGAACGCAAGGCCTCGCCCACCCCGATGGAGACCTGTGGCGGGAAATGGGTGCTGTGCAGTCCGCAGACGGTCGGGCCGTTCTCCGCGACCGCCTACTTCTTCGGACGCGACCTTCATCAGTCGCTGAAAGTGCCGGTCGGGCTCTTCAACTCCTCCTGGGGTGGCACGCCGATCGAGGCCTGGACCAGCATGGAAGTCCAGCAGTCGAAGCCGGAGTTCGCGCCCTTGCTCGAACGATGGAAGAAGAAGGTCGAAGTTCCCTACGATGAAGCCGCGGCCATGGCCCAATACCAGAAGCAATTGGAGGTCTGGAAAGTCGCCGCCGCAAAGCGGAAGGCCGAAGGCAAGCCCGTCGGTCAGGCCCCCAAGCAGCCTGTGGCGCCAAGACTCGAGTCAGGCCACCCCGCCAATCTCTTCAATGGCATGATCGCGCCCCTGATCCCCTACGCGATGCGCGGGGCGATCTGGTATCAGGGCGAAAACAATGCCGGCGGCCCGAATCCCGCCCTCTACAACGCGCAGTTGCCCGTCCTCATCAAGGATTGGCGTCAGCGCTGGGGACAGGGCGACTTCCCATTTGCCTGGGTGCAGCTCCCGAACTTCAAGGCGCGCAATGAGGATCCAGGTGCCGTCAGCGGTTGGGCCATCGTGCGTGAGTCCATGCTCCGCACCCTCGCCATGCCGAACACCGGCATGGCCATCGTCATCGACTCCGGTGAGGAGAAAAACATCCACCCCAAGAACAAGCAGGTCGTCGGCACGCGACTCGCCCTCTGGGCAAAGGCGAAGGTCTATGAGCAGAAGATCCCCTTCTCCGGTCCGCTGCCTGGAGCCCATACGGTCAAGGGCAACGAGATCACCGTTTCATTCACCCACGCCGACAAGGGCCTCGTCGCAAAAGGCGGCGACTTGAAAGGCTTCGCCGTGGCGGGGTCGGACAAGAAATGGGTGTGGGCCAAGGCACGGATCGAGGGCGACAAGGTCATCGTCTCCAGCCCCGAAGTGTCCGCACCCGTCGCCGTCCGCTATGCCTTCGGCGACAACCCCGACTGCAACCTCACCAACGGCGCAGGCCTCCCCGCCTCGCCGTTCCGGACCGATACCTGGTAAACATCCAGAGACCCATGGAGACGACGCCGCCAAGCAATGAAGACAAGGACGGAGAGGACGGACGGTTTCTCCGCCTGTTCGTGGATCATGAGCAATCGCTGCGGGCCTATGCGAGGGCGATCGTGCCGACCTGGGACGCGGTCGATGAGGTGATCCAGGAGGCAAGCCTGGTGATGTGGAGGAAACTCGGACAGCTCGATGCCGATGAGAATTTCCTGCCGTGGGCGAAGGTCGTGGTGCGATTCGAGGCACTGCGGGCGCGGCGGAACTATGCCCGTGATCGGCTGGTGTTCAGCGAGGAATTGCTCGCCTTGCTGGCGGACGAGGCGGCTGAAGTTGAGGAGGAGCATCTGGTCCTGGAGCGGTCCGCCCTCAAGGTCTGCTTCCGGAAGCTTTCTCCCGCTCATCAGGAGCTGCTCCTCGCACCCTATG
>JAIXVN010000094.1 GCA_027483005.1 Verrucomicrobiaceae bacterium | reverse complement strand
CGTGGAGTTGTGCCGGAACGCGCGCCGTCGAAGTTGTGAAGATAGTCGAAGTGCCAGACCACCCGGCTCAGGGATGAGCCCGAGCCTTCGACCAGCGTGCGCTTCATGTTGAAAAGCAATGAACCCTCGCCTTCGATGCCGGGAAAGTAGGGGTTTGCGTCGCCCGAGAACCAACCGAGGCCGAAGTCCCAGTCCTTGCGCTTGAAGTCCACCCGGATGCCGAGGGTTTGATCCGGCGCGATCATGTTCGTCAGCATCGAGCGGTCAGGATACAGGTAGTTCTCAGGCTCGGTGCTGTATTCCGTTCCGAAATCCGGCCGGAATTTTCCACACGTCACGGCGGCGTCCGGCATGAACTCGGTGCGCACCTTGAGACGCTCGATCCCGCGCTGGTCGTCGCTTCCGGAGAACTCGTAGTTCGCCTCGATATCCGTATTGCGGAAGGCCCGGATGCGGGCACCCAGACGGGTCCGGCGGCTGCGGGTTCCATCGAGATCCACCGATTTTTCCGGAACGATTCCGACGCCATCGACCTCGGCGTTGCCAAAGGCCGCCTGTTGGTCGAAGAACGCGGTGATGGCCATCCGCTGGACCCAGGGATTTGCCTCATTCTCGTAAACGACCGCCTTCGACCAAACGGCGTCGAGGCGGCTCGGTGGGTAGGTGGTTTCCGGATAGGTGAGCGCACCGTTGGCATCCCGGCCGGGGCCTGCGGGGGCTGCGGCGACCTGGATCTCGCTGGATTTCTTTTTTCCTTCGAGAGCGTCCAGCACGTCGTTGGCATGGACCACGCAGCAGAGTGCACTGTTGAGAAGCAGAATGGCCTTCATGGGGAAATTCATGGTTTGGTGGTTTCTTTCGCCTCATCCTTCTGCCGCTGGCGGTCGGCAGCGCGGCGGACGCGGCTGGTGTATTGTTCCAGGCTTTCGCTCTTCTTCAGGTTGAGGGCGGTTTCAAGAATTGGCAGCGCTTCGACATATCGCTTCTCGCGGACATACATCTGTCCGAGTCCGAGATTGGCCTGATAGGCCACCGCCGGGGTGCGCACGGCGAGTTGATAGTTGGTGCGGGCATTCTGAACCAGCGTGCCGCGCTTTCCTTCATCCTCCTCGTCCTTGGCGAGCTGGTCGAAGTGCTTGGCAAGTTCCAGCAGGACCTCGCCGTTGGTGGGATCGATCTGGGTCAGCTCGTTGAGGAGCTTTTCCACGGTCTCCGGCTTCTTCTGGGCCTGGGCGATCCGCACCTCGGTGAGCATCAGCACCGTCTTCTGAGCGTTGGGAACATTGGCTCCGAGCTTCGACTTGATCTTCTCCACGAATGACAGCGCCTTGTCGGGGAAACCATAGTCGGTGAGGATCTTCGCGGACTTGAGCGCACGCGTCACATCGAGCGTGGTCGATTTGTCGATCGCCGCCATGTAGGCGAAGAGGGCCAGCTGCGGCTCGCTGCGGTCCATGTAGAGATTGCCCAGCAGGTTGAGGTTGCTCTCATCGGCGAGGCCCTTGAAACGCAGGATCTCGAGGTTGATGGCGGCGTCTTCCTTGCGGTCCATGCCGAGATAGGCGTTGGTTTGCTGGAGCCAGAGCTGCTTGTCGTTGGGATTCTCCTCGATGATCGAGCCGAGCAGGCTGGCCGCTTCCGCGAACTTGTCCTGGGCGAGCAGGGACTGGGAAAGGCCGAGCTTCCAGTCACGGGAGTTCGCATCGAGCAGATAGGCCTGACGATAGGCGTTCTCTGCAGCCACGGCGTTCTTTTTGATCAGGTGGCAGTAGCCTAGCATGCCATAGACCCGCGGGCTGGTCTCGCCGAGTTCGATGGACTTCTGAAGCAGCGGCAGCGCCTCATTGGTCTGGTTCTTCGAGATATAGAGGAAGGCCAGGTTGGTGTGGGCACGGCGGAAGCGGGGAAAGCGCTTGATGGCCTCAAGAAAGGCGCGACGGGCCTCGTCCGTGCGGTCGGCCTGGAAGTAGAGGTTCCCAAGCACGAAGATCATCGCAGGGCTGATCTCAGCGGGCTGCTTCTTGGGATCGGTCGGGTTCTCGGTTTCCTTGATGAAGCGGATGATTTCCTGCTCGGCCTGGGCGAACTGGTTCTTTTCGAACAGGTCGCGGATCGTGGTCAGCGCCGCCTGCTCGTCCTGGGAGACCTTGGGCTCCACATCGGACAGGAATCCGTAGCTGCCGACGAAGTCCTTGATGAATGCAGGGTCGCTGAAAAGATTGGCCGGTGGAATGATGCGGTCTGCCTGAGCGATCGCTGGCAGGAACAGCAGGGCCGGAATGAGGAATCTTGAGAACATGGCGGAAAGGGAATGGAGGAATGATGGAGGGAAAACTGGAGTTGGATCAGCTCTTCTTGACCTCGAAGTTGAATGGAACCGAACAGGTTGACTTGATGGCCCGGCCTTCCTTGACGGCGGGCTTGAATTTCCACCTCGCCACGGCCGTGAGGGCCGCCTTGTCGAGTTCGGAGTATCCGGAAGATTGCTTGATGGAGCTGCTGACCACCTGGCCACCGGCGTCGATGACGCAACTGACCATGACACGTCCTCCGACTCCCTTGCTGAGCAGGGCGCTGGGATAGGTGGGGGGGAGCTTGCTGATCGGAGTGGGCGGGGAATCAGCCTCATCACTTCCAAGACCGTCACCGCCGCCGCCGCGGCCACCGCGGGTGGCGAAGCGGGGCACATTCACCACGAAACCACCGCCGGTTCCTTCAGCCAGGTCACCGACGTCGATGTTGAGATCGAGGTCGGTGCTTTCCGAAGCCATCTCGGTGCTTGGGGCGATCTCGGGTTCGCTCGACTGCTCCTGGATGTCGGCCTCCTCGGGCTCGGTCAGATCGGGATCGGTCTCAGGGGGCGGAGGGGGAGGCGGAGTGGGCAGGGTGATGTCCACAATCTCGGCGGTATTCTTCTTTTTCTCCGCCTCCTCTTCAGAGTTACGGAAAAGAAACGAGACGGCTCCTCCGAAGATCACCACGCCCAGCATCAGGGTGATGAGGAGGTGCTTGTTCTCTTTCTTGGTTTCCGCAGAAAATCGGGACATGCAGTCAGTGCAGGATGGGCGTTTCGACCCGGGATTACTTGGTCTGGGTGGCGAGTCCGATCTTGTCGATTCCCACGCGTCCGACGACTTCCAGCACCTGCATGATTCCCTGATACTGCGAGGCCTTGTCGCCACGCACCACCACGGGAAGGTCCGGGCTGGCGGCCTTGAGGGCGGTCAGTTCGTCCTCCAGCTGGTCGAGCGTGACCGCCGTGGTATTCAGGAAAATGCCGCCTTCCGGGCTCACCGTGATCGCCTGGAGCTTCGAGGCGGTCATCGGCGCGGAGGCCTTTCCTCCGGCGCGTGGCAGCTCGACCTTCACACCCTGGACACCAGCGGTGGTCATGATGATGAAGATCAGCAGGAGAACCAGGTAAAGGTCCACCATCGGGGTGACGTTGATGTCGTCAAAACTCTTTTCGTCTGCGGAGGCCATGGTCGTTGAAGATTCAGGGTTCGAGCGGGCTCAATGCTTGGGGCTCGGTGTGGTGGAGGCGGCTTCGGTATCCGGATAGAACTCGGCCACCTTGGCGACGAACTCGTCGATGAAGACCTGCATCTCCGCCACCATGTTCTTGATGCGACCGTTCAGGTAGCTGTAAATGAACAGGGCGGGAATGGCGACCACCAGACCTGCGACCGTGGCGAGCAGGGCGGAGGCGATGCCGGGAGCGATGGAGTTCACGTCCACCTGTCCCTGCTTCGAAATGATGGCGAAGGTGATCATGACGCCGACCACCGTTCCGAGCAGTCCGACATAAGGGCCACCGGCGATGCTGATCGTCAGATAGACAAGGCCATCGGTGAGCTTGTGGTTTTCCCGGACCAGTCCGGCGTCCAGCGAGGCGCGGATGGCCTGGACGGAGCGGCT
>JAIXVN010000335.1 GCA_027483005.1 Verrucomicrobiaceae bacterium | reverse complement strand
GTGTGATCGAGCCGCTGTTCAGCCTGCGGGACTTGCAGCGGGATCTTGGAGGATGAGTTGTCATCTCTGCGATGTTCGCTTCTGAACGAGACCGTTTGGGGTGATGCTGACAATCGGATCGATGGCCACACCGAGGCAAGGCCATGGGTCGCCCGCCAAGAGGCCACGTAGGAAAAGCTCCTGCGCGATTCCTTTTGAGACTCCCCTTGTGGCTGGGCGTTCGGCTGCAGATGGTCTCGCTCTCAAACCGATGAAGGCGCGGTTGACGTCAGGGATGACAAGGGGCATGTCCTGTCTCAGGCCATGTTGAAGGACTTTTCCATTTCCGCACTGATCGCGGGTTTCGTGTCGGTGCTGGTGGGGTTCAGCAGTTCGATCGCGATCATTTTCCAGGCCACGCAGGCCTTGGGGGCGACGAGCGCGCAAACGGCTTCCTGGCTGTGGGCGATCGGGATTGGCATGGCGATTCCGACGCTGGCCTTTTCGCTGACGACCCGGAAGCCGATCCTGATCGCCTGGTCCACGCCTGGGGCCGCGGTGGTTGGAGCTGCTGCGGAGGCCGGGCATCTGACCATGGAGCAGGCGATCGGCACGTTTCTGTTTTCCGCCCTGTTGATGGGGGTGGCGGGTTTCAGCGGTGGATTCGAGCGGGTGATGAAACGATTGCCGCTGACGCTGGCCTCGGCCTTGTTGGCGGGCGTTCTGGCGAGATTCGCGTTGGATGCCTTCGTGATCACCCCGAAGAACCCGCTGCTGGTGCTTTCGATGGCGGCGGCTTACGTGACCGGTCGGAGATTCTGGCCGAAGGCGAACATCCCGCTGGTCCTGGTCCTGGGGGTGGTCATCTCGGCTTGCCAGGGACTCGTGAATCTGGAGCACGTGCCCTGGCACCTGACGCGCCCGGTGTGGACGAGTCCGGAGTTCTCTCCCGCTGCGTTGCTGGGGGTTGGCGTTCCTCTTTTCATTGTCACGATGGCCTCGCAGAACCTTCCGGGTCTGGCCGCGATCCGGGCAGGTGGTTATGAGGCTCCGGTTTCGAAGGTCATCGGCTGGACCGGGATCGCGACCTTGGTCTTTGCGCCATTCGGAGGGTTCGCGCTGAATCTCGCGGCGATCACCGCTGCGTTTTGTGTGGGCCCGGAGGCGCATCCTGATCCGAAGCGCCGCTACTGGGCTCCGGTTTGTGCGGCGGGCTTCTACCTGCTGCTGGGTCTCTTCGGTGCGACTGTCGCCGGTCTGTTTGCCGCGTTTCCACGTGAGCTGGTGCTGGCGATTGCCGGACTGGCCTTGTTGAGCACGATCGCGAACTCTCTTTCGTCAGCGCTGGCGGATGAAGGCTCGCGCGAGGCGGCGGCGATGACGTTTTTTGTCACGCTGTCGGGAATCACCCTGTTGGGAATTGGCTCGGCCTTCTGGGGTGTCCTGTCAGGTGGGATCGTGCTGCTGGTCCGGGCCGCAGGACAGCGGGTGGGGTCGGCCTCGTAACCTCGCAAGGCAGGTACTCGACCTCCGGACAGTCCGGTGGGGGGCGGTCGATTTGGAAATCATGCTATTCCAAGCCTGTTGGCGCGATTGTTCAAATCGGCTCGCTGGGGAATCGGATCTCGGTAGAATCGGTGAGCCTGCCCCAGCCGGACCGTCCGGCGGCCGGTTCCCTGCCCTGCAGAGAGCTTCCTTCGAATAGATCTTTGGCAGGAGGGTAGATCCCATTGTTTAAATCTAAGAGAGGTAGGACCACAAATCTCCTCGCCAGAATTCGGATGTTCCGTTACATTCTGCGAAAATCTAGATCGTCTGGAACCATGAGAATATCAGTTGTCACCACATTGATCATGTCCGCTTTGATCGCTCATGCAGAAGAGCGATGGAGGTTGGCCGACGAGGGGTTTATGATAAACATCCCGGAGAGTTGGAAGAAGATCAAGGTCAAAGGCATAGACTCCCATGTTGGACAATACAGCGCGGAAACCATGGATATGCACTTTGACGAGGTGAGCAGCTTGCTTTGCTCGAAGGAATCGGCACGATCCTTTGTCGGCGAGATGAAGAAGAAGGAAGCTGATCGAAGACTGTTGGAATCCGGCGAGGAAATTTGGCATGTCGATGGAAAAATTGCCAGATTCAGAACCCAGAAAGTCGATCCGGAGGTGTATGGGGAGCGACGATTTTCCAATGTGGCTAGTTTGGAAGTAGCTTATGAAGACGAAGGGGGTTCGCTATCTATTGATATCTTTTACAAGAATCCTGAGGATCTTCCGACCGTAAGAAAAGTGCTGCAGAGTATCACATGGAAGAAGGATTCTTCGAAAGCGGTCGTGGAGCCAACGGGCAACGCACAGCCTGAGGGTCCAGCTAAGGTCGCGCCCGCTCTAAAAGAGTTGGCTCCAACCCGACCGTCGAAGGATGGCTCACGGTAGCTGGTGGTAACCCGAAGTGTTGAACTTTTCAGCCTATCTGCCTTTCACAACAAGAGTGGCATGACTCCACAAAAAAGCCGCTCTCCGTTTCCGGAAAGCGGCTGGATGGAAAGCGGTCGCCTTACTTCGCCTGGGCGGCGGATTCGAGGATGTCGGCGGCGGGGAGAACGACGTTCGAGGGAGCGGTGTTCTGGTTGTCGCTGTCACCCTTCGGGCTGAAGCGGTTGATGCCGATGCCGGCGAACTTGCCGTCCCTGGTGAAGACCGGCATGCCGAGGCTCTGGGCACCGATGCGGATGAAGGTGCGGGGCTTGGTGATGACGGAGATGACCTCGGTGGTGAGGGCGACGGGCTCGCGGTTCAGGTCCTTGCCGAGGCGGCCGATGACGATGACGTCATCAAGCAGGGAGAGAGGGGTGTTGTTGGCGGAGTCGATCGGGGTGAGCTTGGCATCCTCGGGCTTCTCTGGACGAATGAAGGCGAGGTCGAGGTCGGCATCCTTGAAGGAGACCTTGGCTGGAATCTCGGTGCCATCCGGCAGGAGGATCTTCACTTCCTTGGTGGTGGCCTTGGCGGAGAGCTTGATCGGGCCGTTCTGGGTGTTGATCATGCGGCCGTCCACGGAAGATGCCACGTCGAGGGTGGAGTT
>JAIXVN010000086.1 GCA_027483005.1 Verrucomicrobiaceae bacterium | reverse complement strand
TGCCCGATCCTTCCGTGAAATCGTCCGCCACGTCGATCATTCTCCGTCGTGGGGACCTGGGCAACGATCCCGCAGGCGGCATTTCCCGCAGAACTCGCCGGGAAACAGCACGTCCGCCCAGCCGGTCAGGGGTTCATGTCTTCAGGTTCGGCGAGCCGATATTCAGGCAAGCTCGCGTTTCTAGCGGTTGGTGCATCCTGGGCTGTTCGCTCCAGGCGGCTCGGCGAGGCAGCGCTCAACGAGATTGAGCCTGCTTGAAGCCCTCGGAATGAAATGGAGAAGAATTCGGAGATGGACGAATCATGCACGAACCTTGGCCTGCTGGCGCACGCCGACTGGGCCCGTCATCAGGTGCAGCTGCTCTTCAGTTCCCAGTTTCACGTCGAGTCATGAGGGAACTGCAAGATCGACTGGTGCCGGTGACGTGGCGGTCACTTGTCAATTCGGTGGATGACGGGATGCCGATGATGAACTCCAACAGGTTCGGTCATTGGATTGACGCATCACTGGTACGACTCTCCAGCAACCTCGGTGACAGCCCTGCGAGCCAGCTGGCGAGTTCGGCGGCGGCGCGGGTTTCGGGCAGCTTGTCGAGGTCGGCGAGATCCCAGCGAAAGACGTTCTTGTAGCCGTCCCAGCTGCCGACGGCTCCGGTGCGGCGCATCCACTGGGCGGCGGCGCGGTTCTCCAGGAGCGCGTGGCCGACGAGGGTGGTGATCCCGGCTCGAAAGGCGGTGAGCCACATGATGGCGAGCATCAGCGTGCCGATGCCACGGCCGTGATCGCGGTCGAGCACGGTGGCGGAAATTTCGGCCTCGTCCGGGCTTTCCGGATCTCGCCACCAGCTCGCAGCCGCCATTGGCATGAACTCGCTGCGGGCGGGATCATAGACGGTCCAGATCTCGTGGTTTCCGGGATCGACCTTCAGCAACCGGTCCAGCATCCGCTCGCCGATCAGTTCGCCGCTCTGGGTCCAGAAGCGATGGTAACGAGCCTCGGGGGAAAGTCGCCGGTAGGCCTCAGCGACCAGCCCGCGATCCTCCGGCAGCAGGCATCTGGCCCGGACCGGCGTGCCGTCACGCAGGACGAGGTCGAGGGGTTCGCGAGAGGGAGACATGGATGAGTCTCGCAGCTCCCGGATGGAATGGCGAGGTGATCTAGGGAACCGTCTGGATCCGCAGGCGGAAAAACAGTTTCGGTTTCGCCAGGAGGGCGGGATCGATGACGCGGACGCCGACGCGCTCCAGTCCGCCCGGCAAGGGCTCGCGACGAGTGCTCCATTGCACGGTGCTGATCCCTGACTGCCAGGTTCCGAGGCCGTCTGAAACCTCCACCCCATACCTCAGTCCGGCGGCGGTGTAATCGACGCCGATGCTGCCACTGCCCCCCGCGAGCTGCGGAAACACGAACTCAGGAGCGCTGGAAACCATTTGAACCATGGAAACCGCTGGCACCCCGGAACCAGACGCGGGATCACTGCCGGTGGCGTATTCGAGGAAGTCGGAGGATCCATCCAGATCGGCATCCTGGGAACCATCGGACATCCTGACGGCCCCGAGTTCCGCCACCTCCCAGGCATCGGTTAGACGATCGCCATCGAGATCGGGCGCGGCCGCAGGAGTGGCTGTTAGAAACGTGGAGCCCGGCTTCTGGTTGTCGTAGCTGGCCTTGATCCAGTTTGCGGATCGCGCGCTCTGCGAGAGGCGGACCTCATCGATCGTGCCTGGAAAGAAGTTGGGAGAGCCTGTCTCCATGCGACCGATGTAGGCGGCATTGGTTTGGCCGGTCCTGAGGCTCCCGGAAAAAGCGGCGGAAGCGGACTGCACGCCATCAACGTAAACGCGAGCGGTCGTCCCATCCCAGGTGCCGCAGACGTGATGGAAACGCCCGTCGCTCACGCTCGCCGAGCTGACCACGTTCGCATTCGCGGTGGCATTGAACGGAATGAACTCGACCTTTCCGGCATTCAGCCGGAACTGCCAGACCCGACCCATCGGGGTCGTGGCGGTTCTGTCCTTGCTGAAGATCGAGCCGTTGCCAGTGGTGGAGGTCGTGTTGATCCAAGCCTCGACACTGATGAAGGTGGGATTGAGCGCGGTCGCATTCGGGATCGTCACGATGGACGTCGTGCCATTGAGGGTGGCGGCCTTCGGGATGACCGAGGTGCTGGCGTCTGCCATCGCGGTGCTGGTGCCCGACAAGGCATTCGGAGAAGAGTCCGTCTGGAAGCCGAGGCTTTGGTTGAGATGCCACACGCCGCCGAAGCCGCTGCTCCAGGTGGCGGAACGGGCGGTCGAAGTCGGTGCGGATTGTCCTGATTTTCCCCACCACAGACGAAGCCTTGATTGGGCTGTTAGAGCGGGCACCCTGACCCAGATGAATGAGGTGCCGGAGGGATCCCAGGTCTCAATTTCATGATCATGAATCTGCGTGCCATCCTCCGAGGTGAAGACCAGATCCGCGCCATTGGAGGAGAGCATCTGTGAATGCGAAAACCCTGGCACGTTCGCGGAATCGAGCCGGACCAGCAGCGGGAAACCGCTCAGCGTTTCTCCTGCCGTGTAGCCGCTTGCCGTGATGAGCGCGGTGCGTTCCCAAGTCGCCAGCGCGCGATCCGAAGCGAGCGTGCCGGCTGATGACCAGGTCGATCCATAGGCATTCGTGGCGCGGAAACGCAACACGATCGCACTCGAAGGAACCGGCATCGAGGGCGAAACCAAACTGCCCAGCGGCCGTGATCCGAAATCGACGGACTGCTGCCAGGCAGACGCATTCGTGCCGCCGTCATTCGTGCCGATGAACAGGGTGACGCTGGCGCTTTCGGCTGTCACCGGATCCAGTGTGCCTTGGAAGCTGGCGGCACCTCCGTAGGTCCGAGAAGCGCTGCCCACTAAGATCAGCGGAGTCAGCGGACGGGTCGTGAAGGACCAGACACGACCCGGCGAAACCGCGCCGCCTGCATCGACGGAATCGATCCGCCAGAAATAGCCGGTCTCACTCGCGAGTGCGCCGGGTGCAAAAGTCGCCGAGTTCACCCGACCCCGATACTCGGCCGACAACAGGTTTGCCGTTTCCACTGCGGTTCGGTTCGTGCCGAAGTAAACATCGTGCTGCACGGCCTCGATGCCAGCGGTCCAGGTCAGGCTGGCCGGAGGAAGGGCCGGCACGGATAGGTTGGCGGGAGACGGTAGCACCGCCGAGTTGGAGACATGATAGTCCAGGATGTGAAGCGGCGTGGGACCGGTGCCGCTGACGTTGGTTTCCTGGGCATAGAGCGAGAGGATGCGGTCCTGATCCCAGCGGCTGGTGTCGGTGACGAGGTTCACGCTGACTGCCTTTCCTGCGGGAAGGGCACCTCCAACGAGGTTCAGGGTGGACCAGGTGTTCCAGCTGGTGGCGGGCGAGACCTCGGGATTCGCCGACGGGCTGGCAGTGGCGATCCTCAAATTACTAGCATCGCCGTACATGAGGAACAGCCTCCCATCGTCGTCCGCTGCCAGCTTGGCCCGTGAACCAGTCAGGGTGGTCGGGTTCCGCCTCCAGACTCCGTCGGTGCCACGCCAGTAGTGATGGAAACGGGACTTCGAGGTGACGGCCTGATCGAAGGTTTGATTCGGCTCGGCGTCCGGGAGGTGCCAGGCGACGACGTGGACTCGACCCTGACGGTCGGTGGTCATCGCCGAGTTGTTGATGTAGTTCCGGCTTTGGGGGATCACCCAACCGATGATGCCGGGCGAGTTCACCCCGATGAAGCTGCTGCCTGCGACAGCGATCTGCGCGCCGAGTTGGTTTTTCCAGGTGCGTCCGACGTCGTCGCTGTAGGCATACATCAGGTCGTGGTTGCTGGAGGCATCGGGCGTTTCCCGCCAGCACCAGGTGGCATGAAGGCGGCCGCTGGAATCGAAGACCGTCATGTCGAAGTAGGCGTTTCGATCGGTGCCCGAGGCGAAGGTGCCGGTGTAGGAGCCGCTGCGGGTCGTGTATTGGCCGACGGTGGTCCAGGTGCCGGTGGCGCCGCTGTATTCATGGAGCATCTCGTCACCCCCGCCGGAGCCGCCGAAGCGGTAGGTGAAAAGCAGTTTTCCCGATGGCGTGGGAATGAAGCGCGGATAGGTCACCTGGGTCTGCGCGGTGCTGCCGGTCAAGCGGTCCCGCGTGGGGCCGAACATCGAGGCGTTCCAGGCGGTGGTCGTCGGTTGGTTGGCCAACCCGGCCACGGACGCACGGTATTTCAACGTGGCTCCGTGATGATCGAAGGAAAGATGGATCGTGCCATCCTCCGCGCAGATGCCGATCACCACGTCGTTGTGGGAATCGACAATCGTGAAATCGTAGTCGGTGAACGTGAAGGTCTGCCACGTTCCGCCGGGCAGCGGCCGACGTCCGACCGACACTCGACCGATGTTGCGGGTGCCATTGTTGAAGCTCTGGTAGTAGGCGGCATACTGCCAGCCCTTGTAGGTGACCGCCCCGTCCTGCTGAAAGGTCACGCCGTGGACCGTGCGGACGCCGAAGGTGACGCTGGGAAAGTTGTAGGCCTGGGAATCGACGATCGAGTCGGTCACCAATACGGCGTCGGCCGCCCGGACGATGGCACCGAGAGAGAGCAGCCCAAGGGCTGCTGAGACGATGATCCTGCGAAGACGCATGGGAAAGGAAGCCCGAGTGGGTCGGAGAAACGGGTGGGTTTGTGTCGTTGGGCTGGGAAATCCAAAGTCAACGCCGTCAATGGCTAGGCTGAATCTCCGGGCGGGTCAATGACACGAAGGAGGGAGCCCCCCACTTTCGCCGCCGGATTGACGGCTGGAAGCTCCCCCACCAACGTGGAGCACCGATGAGGAAGCACCTCCTTTTCCTGTGTTCACGAAACAAGCTGCGCAGCCCAACCGCCGAAGCGATCTTCGCGAATCATCCGGCGGTCGAGGTCGATTCCGCCGGGCTGAGCAGCGATGCCGAGGTGCCGGTTTCCCTCGAACAGATCGATTGGGCCGACCTGATCCTCGTCATGGAGGCGGTGCATCGTCGGCGACTGAACCAGAAGTTCGGTCGGGCCCTGGCGGGCAAGCAGGTCGTGGTGCTCGACATCCCGGACCGTTTTGAATTCATGGAGCCGGCGTTGGTGGAGTTGTTGAAGCAGCGCTGTGGGAGGTTTTTCCCAGAAACTTGAAAAGGCATGAGGAAGGCATGAGGAAGGCAATCTCCCGAACGCTGGCTTGTATGAGTTTACCCGTCCTGAACCAATGCGAGACGCGCGAAATCCATGATACGCATGGCGCAGTCTTTCGTGAAACACTGGTTCAGACGCTGCGGAAAGCAACGACGGTCAGGATCGAGAAGCATTCCTCTTCAGTCGATGTAGCTCAAGTTTGCAACTTGAAGGTGGAGTGAACCTTCATTCGTGGGACGAATTGACCATTCAACCTGCCACCTCGAATTCTTACAGCCTTCCTTCAGGGGCGGTCTGAAAAAGGGAATGCCGGAATGAATCATTCGGAAAGTGGAACCGCGGATGGGCGGATAATCGCAGATCAAGAGTCTGAAACCTGATGAATCGAAGCATGCAATCCCTCTTCAAATTCACGTCCATGCCTGACCATTCGTGAAATTCGTGGTCGATCTCTTCTGAGGTCAACCGAACCCGACTCCGGAGTGTTCATTTCGGGAGTTTCCGTGCCTTTCGAGGTGCTCTTTCCCGCCTTGTCCGTCTCTTCCTGATTCTTGCCTCTGGACTCTTGCGTCTTCAGCCTCTAAGCCCCTCGGCGTCATGAGCGAAGCCGCCCAACAGCCCCAGTCCACCGAAGCCGAACTCATCGCCGTCCGTCGCGAGAAACTCGGAAAGCTCCGTGAACTCGGCGTCGATCCCTTCGGCGCGGCCTTCGAGACCACCCACACCCCGTCCGGCCTGCGCGCCGACTTTTCCGAAGGCCTCCAGGTCAAGGTCGCCGGTCGCATCCACGGCTGGCGCGACATGGGCAAGTCCTGCTTCTTCCACGTCGGCGACATCCACGGCCAGATCCAGGGCTACATCTCCATCAAGGACCTGCCGGAAGACCAACTCGCCATCTTCAAGTGCCTCGAACGCGGCGACTGGCTCGGCATCGAGGGCGAAACCTTCCTGACCCGCACCGGCGAGCCGACCATCAAGGTCAGCCAGTTCACCGTCCTCTCCAAGGCCCTCCGCCCGATGCCCGACAAGTGGCACGGCGTTGCCGATCGCGAAATCAAGTACCGCAAGCGCCACCTCGACCTCATGTCGAACGAGGAAAGCGCCGCCATCTTCGTGATCCGCAGCCGCATGGTCGCGGAAATGCGGAACTTCTTCCACCAGCGCGGCTACCTCGAGGTCGAGACCCCGATGCTCCAGGACGTCGCCGGCGGTGCCGCCGCGCGGCCCTTCGAGACCTTCCACAACGCCCTCGGCATGCCGCTCACCCTGCGCATCGCCCCCGAGCTTTTCCTCAAGCGCCTCCTCGTCGGCGGCTTCACCAAGGTCTTCGAACTCAACCGCAACTTCCGCAACGAAGGCATCTCCCGCCGCCACAACCCGGAGTTCACCATGCTGGAGGCCTACCAGGCCTTCGCCGACTTCGAGATCATGGCCGAGCTCGTCGAAAGCCTCGTCTGCCACCTCGCGGAAACCTTCTGCGGCGGTCTGACGATCGAGCACAAGGACGAGGAAGGAAACGTCGTCCGCACCATCGACCTCAACCGCCCCTGGAAGCGCGGCGATTACCACGAACTCATCGCCGAAGCCGCCGGGGCCGATTTCTTCAACCTCACGCCCGAAGGCCGCCGCGCCCGCTGCGAGGAACTTGGCGTCCAGATTTCCCCGCAGATGGAGGACCACGAGGTCGTCCAGCAGGTCTTTGAGAAGCTGGTCGAGGAAAAGTCCTTCAACCCCTGCTTCGTCACCCGCGTCTCCAGCGCCCTCGTCCCGCTCGCCAAGCTCACGCCCGGCGGCAAAACGGTCGAGGTCTACGAACTCATCATCAACGGCCAGGAGATCTCCCCCGGCTACTCCGAGCTCAACGACCCCGACGTCCAGCGCGAACGCCTCGAGCACCAGTCCGGCGACGAAACCCAGAAGGTCGACTACGATTTCATCGAGACCCTCGAACACGGCATGCCCCCCGCCGGCGGCATCGGCATCGGCATCGACCGCCTCATCATGATGCTCACCGGCGCCCCCACGATCCGCGACGTCGTCCTCTTCCCGCTGCTGAAGCGGAAGGAGTAGTCGCTGCCGCGAATTCCTCCTATGAGACACCGGACGGTTCAAGGTGTTCTCACTCCGTCTTTTGGAGCTAAATTGCGTAAGTAAGACTACCGTCTGATGCTTAAAGTTGCATTTTAGCGAAATTATGGTGATTTTGGACGCGTGCTCCAGATTTCCCAAGCCGACGTGGATCGTCGATTGTCGTTCGACAATCCCTGGTGGACGGCTGGGGGCGATGTCGACCCTGGTTTCAGGCACCTGCCCCACCGCAGCTACCTCCCCTCGTTTCTGAGTCTGGTGAAAAACCGCCAGATTCGCCGGGCGGTCATCCTGATGGGACCCCGGCGGGTGGGGAAAACCGTGATGCTCCAACAAACGATCCGGGATCTTCTCCAATCGGGCGTTTCCGGAAGCCGGATCCTGTTCCTGTCGCTTGAAACCCCGATCTACACCGACCGACCACTGGACGACTTTGTCAGGAGATTCCGCGACCGCTTCGAGCATGATCGGGAGACGCCGCTGACCTTCTTCTTCGATGAGATCCAGTATCTCAAGGATTGGGAAATCCACCTGAAGTCGCTCGTCGACAGTTACCCGGCCTATCGCTTCGTGGTTTCCGGTTCCGCTGCGGCCGCGCTGAGGCTCGCCAGTCGCGAATCGGGAGCAGGCCGGTTCACCGATTTCCTGCTGCCTCCGCTGACCTTTGCCGAGTATCTGGCCTTTGTTGGGAAGGAGGAATCGTTGATCCGGATTCGTGAGGGCTTTGATCCTCCAGTGGCGACTCCAGACATCGAGGCGCTCAACCGGGAGTTTCTCCATTACCTCAATCACGGTGGTTACCCAGAGGCTGTATTCAATGCGGCTGTCCGGGGAGACAGCGGGCGCTTCATCAAGAGCGACATCATCGACAAGGTCCTGCTACGAGATCTCCCTCAGATTTACGGAAT
>JAIXVN010000454.1 GCA_027483005.1 Verrucomicrobiaceae bacterium | reverse complement strand
TCGCCGTGCGCAACGTTTACCCGGCGCGACAGGACCTCGCGATGCCGGACGACGCCTTCCTTCTTCCTGGGCGGCCGATTTATCGATTCGATTATGCCGACGGAAATCTCCCGGGACCCTCGAACTTCAAGCGGGATCTCAAGCTTCTCAACAATGGCGGGCTGATTGAGGTGAGCGACGACAAGTTTGACGAGGAGCTGATCCGGCAGGGTCTCGGGCTTTTCGACCAATTGTATCGCCAGAAGCACTCCTTGAGAAATCCGGATTACACGGAGGAAATGATCGCCATGGGTCGGAAGCGGGGCTGGTTGACCCTGCGTGGCTTGATCGATCCTAGGACTGAGCGGCTCGTCGCTTTCGCCGGGGTTCATGAGGTGGGGCGGGAGATGTCGGCTCCGTTGATTGGATATGACAGATCGATTGATCAGAAGGTCGGTCTCTATCGGCAACTGCTCGCCCTCTTGGCCAAGGAGGCGATCAGGCGTGGAATGATCGATGACTCGTCCAGCGGAGCGGGTGAGTTCAAACGAAACCGGGGTTTGCTTCCCGAGCTGGAGTACTTTGCGATCCTTCCTCCGTTAACAGGAGTTCGGAGGCCATCGGATCGGGGATTCATCCGGCTCAGGCAGGCGCTGATGCGGGATGTTACACTGGAGCAGATGCTTGCCAACGGGGGATGATCTCCGCTTTGCCTGCTGGACTGGAGGCGTTTCAAGGTGGAGACTCCATCATGATCCCGCTGCCAGCATGCGTTCGAATCGATTCACTTGGGGAGGACTATCCCATTCTGGAAATCGACCACCCATCCTGCAAGGCGCGGGTGGCGTTCCATGGGGCGCATGTCATGGAGTGGACCCCTGCGGGTCATTCACCGGTCCTTTATCTCAGCCCCGCCGCCTTGCTGGAAGCTGGCAAGCCGATCCGTGGCGGCATCCCGATCTGCTGGCCGTGGTTCGGGCCACATCCGTCGGACACGGCCAAGCCCGCGCACGGCTTCGTCCGCACCCGGCAGTGGGCGCTGGTGGCTTGCGAGGATGAGGGGGCCTCGGTCGATCTGCGCTTCGAGCTTCACTCCGATGACGAGACGCTGGCAAGCTGGCCGCATGCCTTCGAGGCCATCCTTGAGATCCGGCTCGGGGCCGAGCTGCATGTCTCCCTGATCAGCCACAATCCCGCCGGATTGCCCTTCACCGAAACCTCCGCGCTGCACCCCTATCTCGTGGTCAGTGAGGCGGCTGAAATCTCCATTTCCGGGCTCGATGGGGCTCCTTTCGTGGAAAGGGCCGCAGGACAGAATCTCTCGGGAATCCAGTCAGGTGATGTCCGGATCGATGGCGAGGTGGACCGGATTTACCAATCCACCAGCAGCGTCGTGCTCCATGATCGTGATCGCCGGATCCACGTCCACAAGCATGGCAGCGCCTCGACGGTGGTCTGGAATCCAGGCCCGGACAAGGCCGCACGGCTGGGGGATCTGCCACCGGGCGACTTTCCGCGGTTTGTCTGCATCGAGGCCGCCAATGCCTCTGGCGCGGAGGTCACCGTGGCGGGCGGCGCGACCCATGTGCTGCGAACAAGGATCGTGGTGGAACCGGTTTGAGCGAGGGCTTGTCGTCCCTGGCCGGATCGGTAAGTGTGCGAGGTGATGAGCGAGGATTCCAGCCCTGATGTGTCTGAGTCGAAGGCCGAGTCGAGATCGAAGATACCGACGGCCGGTGAACTGATGTCGCCTCCAGTCGGAGTGTTTCGTGCGGAAATGACGGTCGCCGAAACGGTGGAACTGCTGCGGGAAATGACCCGCTCAGCCTTCATCACCTACTGCTACGTGACGGACCCGGATGGAAAACTGAAGGGCCTGGTGGTGATGCGGGACATGTTGCTTGCCACACCCGAGTCGATCCTGGGCGACCTGATGTTGAAGGATCCATTCTCGTTCAGGGACGACATGCCGCTGGCCGATGCCTTGAAGGCGGCGCTTTCGAAGCATTTCCCGGTCTATCCGGTGTGCGATGCCGATGGGGTCCTGAAAGGCCTGATCCGGGGCGACACCTTGTTCGCGAAGCAGGCCATCGAAATCAGCGCCCAGGCGGGAAGCATGGTCGGGGTGGAAAAGGAGGAACGTCTCGGCACGCCGATCAAGCGCAGCCTGAAACTTCGACATCCGTGGCTGCAGATCAACCTGCTCACCGCCTTCCTTGCCGCAGCAGTGGTGGGCTGCTTCGAGGGCACCTTGAGCAAGGTCGTGATCCTCGCGGTCTTCCTGCCGGTCATGGCGGGCCAGTCGGGGAACACCGGTTGCCAGGCCCTCGCCGTCGCGCTGCGCGGCATGACGCTGGGGGATGTCAAGCCGGGCCAGGAGCGTCGCCTGATCTTCAAGGAGGGCATCCTCGGATTCTTCAACGGCCTGTTCGTCGGCCTGACCGCCGGGCTTGGCATGGTGGTCTATGCCACGATGCAGAAGCAGGAGCATCCCTGGTTGATGGGGCTCATCGTGATGATCGCGATGATCGCGAGCTGCGTGATCAGCGGGCTTTCCGGGGCCTTGATCCCCCTGACCCTGAAGCGTTGCGGCGCGGATCCTGCGCCGGCCTCAAGCATTTTCCTGACCACCGCGACGGACATCGCCAGCATGGGGGTCTTCCTTTCGCTGGCCACCTGGCTGCTGGTCTGAGCGGGCGAATCCGAAGCTGGCGTTTCACATTTGTTGCGGATAGGGTTTGCGGAAACCCATGAACCCAAGACTTCCGCAATGGTTGGCGTGCGCGGCATTTCTGGCCGCGTCGCAGGGGCCCGCCCAGGCCCTTCAGATCCGCAGCTACAGCGCGGCGAGACATGATCGCTTCACGGGATTTCCCGGCAGTCCGGTGGTCAATGGATCGGCCTGGTTTGATGGCAGCCAGTATTCCGGGGTGGGTTGGGTCGTGACCGAGCCGAACCGGCAACTGGCCCTGGTTTCACCCAGATATGTCATCACCGCCTCCCACTATCCTCTAACAGCGGGAACCCAGATCCGATTCGTATCCACCACCGGGAGTCTCGTCACCGCCACCGTTGCCTCGACCTCGATCATCATCAAAAGTGGTCAACCCACCGATCTCACCGTGGGACGCCTCACTGCTCCGCTCTCCGGAGTCGGTGTGAACCCCTTGCCATATCTCAATCTTCCGGCCGAAAGTCATTACTCGACCACGGACCAGCGGGTCTTTGGATTCAATTCCACCGGGGGAAATCATCCCGTCGTCGGGCAGGGAGTCATCGACGGCTTCGATGACTTCTCGTTCTTCGGCACCACCACGCGGATGAGCTATTTCCTTCATGTCGATGCCAGCGGCTCGGCGGACGATTGCTTTTTCACGGGCGGTGACTCCGGCAGCCCGAGCCTGGCGACCACCCGCAATGGCCCTGCCCTGGTCGGAACGCACAGCCTGGCCGGTGATGAACCCGGCTTCCATTACAGCATCGACAGCCACATTCCTCACTACATTCCTGAGATCAATGCCATCCTCGCGGCGGATGGAGAGGCCATGATTCCGGTCTTCACCAACCCCACGCCACTCGTTCTAACAGGAGCCAGCACTCCCGACCCCTTCCGACATGCGGCTGCGGGCACTGCGACCTTCAACCTTGAGAATCAGGGCACGACCGATTCGCTCAATCCCTCGGTCACGCTGACCTTTCCCTCCGGCGCCGCGCCCACGACCGTCACCGCCACTGGTTGGGTGAACGATGCGGCGGGTCCGCTGGTCTGGACCTATCATCGTGCCAGCCTTGCAGCGGCCGCGACGACCGATTTCGTGGCCAGTTGGACAAGCGTTCCGGCCATCAGCACCCTGCCTGTCAGCATCCGCCATGTCAGCGATGGCAGCCCTCAGCAGACTTCCGAGTTCGATCTGGAGCCCACGATTTCCTACGCCGCCTGGAGTGCCGGGCTGGCGCAACCAGGCACTGCGGACGATCCGGATGGCGACGGGAGATCGAACCTCGTGGAGTATGCATTCGGCAGCAGTCCCACTTCCGGCTCCAGCGCGCTTTCTCCGACCGTGGTCGCCGGCACCGTGATCACCACCAGCGGCGGCACCGCGACGCTGAGATTCCCGGTGCGGAGTGATTCCCAAGTACGAGGTCTATCGTATGTGCTGGAGTTCTCCGACGACCTCTCGAACTGGTCGGCACCCCAACCGTCGGGCACCACGGCGGAGTTTGCCGCCTACTCGCCTGCGGTCCCGGGATTCACCGGGAGAATCGTCACCTTCCCGGCCAACGAGTCCCGCAAGTTCGCCAGGGTGCGGGTGACGCTGGACGAAAGCGCACCCGGCATGGCGGTCCCCTGAGTTCAGGGAAGGATTTTCACGAGGTCGC
>JAIXVN010000485.1 GCA_027483005.1 Verrucomicrobiaceae bacterium | reverse complement strand
TTCAGCGGATGATTTGAAATTCGGGGAGCATGCAGATTCCCCAGAGGAAATCCTGGACGGTGGAGGCCTCGGGCTTGGGGCCGAGGAGTGAGACAGCGATCTGGAGTTCCTCGGCGGTCGGGTCGCGGCTGAGGGCGGACCTCCAGACGAAGGTGGCCAGCTCACCGGAGGTCGGGAAATTCCGACCCAGGAGGGACTTGGCACCCTCGCCGAGACGTTGGTCAAGGATGGCCCCGTTGTTGAGGTCCATGGCTTCCAGCGTGGTGAGGTCGTTGGGACGGGTGGTGACGATCTGCTCGCGGTTCGGCCGGCCGAGGGTGCGCATCAGAAGGTCGCTCTTCAGCAGGGCCGCGCGAATCATCGGCTGGGGCGAGGCGATCGAAGTGAGCTGGCTTGGAATCGCCTGGGTGACAGCGGGCCAACTGTCGGTCTGAACCACCGTGGCGCGACGCCAGTCGGTGGGCGGAGTCTTGAACACGCCATTGGAATCCGGAAGGTTGCTGGAAACCTCCCAGGAGTCATCCGTGACCAGCTCCGCCCATTTGTCACCCTGTTTCATCAACGCGTGAAGCATCGCGGCGGCGTAGTTCGGCGTGGAGCCTTCATTGGTCGAGACGAGCAGCAGTTCGTTGTCTCCAACGACCAGATGATCCCTGAGCAGGATCGAGATCGGCACCTGCCAGTCGGTCCCTTCCCCGGCCTTGTGCCCGTTCACGTAGAGCACGAAACGGTTGTCCACGCTGGCCACGGCGTAGGCGGCATCGGGAACCTTCGCCAGCTTGAAGCGCTTGCGCAGCACGAGCTTCGCGCCGGGCTTTTCCGGATTCGAATCCGCCCAGATCCAGGAGGCTTTCTGGGTGAGGGCTGGACTTGTGGAACTTGCCGTGATCCGTTTGACCGGAGCATCAAACTTCGCCGGGGCCGTGCCGCAGATCTGCCAGATGGCGTCGGTGAACTCCTCTGCGGTCAGGCGCTTCGGACGCGGACCACGATAGATGTAGTTGTTTTCCAGCGGGGCCTCCTCGAACGACTCGGCCTTCGACTGATAGGCCTGGGAAAGACAGATGAGCCGCAGGGTTTTCTTGAGGTCGTGCTTGTTCTCGACGAGGTGGACGCCGAGATAGTCGAGGAGATCCTCGCTCCATGGCGGCGACTGCATGGCATCGACCGGGTGCACGATGCCACGTCCCATCAGGCGCTGCCACAGCCGGTTCGTGATCGCCCGCGGCGTGCGGCCATTCTGCGGATGGGTGATCAGCGCGGCGAGTTGCTTCAATCGCTCGGCCCTCGGCAGCTTGGCATCCACATTGCCGAGTTCGGGAAACAACCAGCCCGGCACGGCGGGTTTCCCGGTCGGCTTGTCGCAGCGGAACAGCTCCAGCGGCTCATCCGAATAGATCGCGGCCAGTCCGTAGGCCTCGCTGAGCTTCCAGCGATCGATGAACGAATCGTGGCAGGAAGCGCACTTCAGGTTGATGCCGAGGAAGGTCTGCCCGACCGACTGCGCATACTGCATCGGCGTGATCTGGGCGGCGGAAACCGAGCCGCGCCACTTGATGCCGGCCGCGAAGCCTTCGTTCTCCTTCGTTGGGGCGACGAGCGATCGGACGAACTCGTCATAGGGCATGTTGTCGTAAAGCGCCTGGTAGAGCCAGCCGCTGATCTGCTTGCGGCCGCCGTCGATGTAGCCGGTGCCGGCGTAATCGTTGCGCAGCAGGTCATTCCAGAAGGTCAGCCAGTGCTCGGCGTAGGCGGTCTTGTCCGCCAGGAGGGCATCCACGATCCGGGCGCGCTTGTCGGCTGACTTGTCCGCGAGGAAGCGGGAAAGATCGTCCGCATCGGGCAGCATGCCTGTTAGATCGAGGTGCACGCGGCGCAGGAAGGCCGGATCATCGAGCGGGGCGGGCCTGGGCTGCTTCTTTTGCGCGAGGTAGTGGTCGATGATCCGGTCAATCGGATTGGTGCGATTCCCCACAGCGACGGGCAACGCCGGATTCCTGGGCTTCAAGGGCGGCTCGTAGGCTGGCTGCTTGAAAGCGAAGCCCGGCTCCCACTTGGCCCCCGCGAGGACCCAGGCCTTCACGATCGCGACTTCCTTTTCATCGAGCCCCTTGCCCTTCGGAGGCATGCGGATGTCCTCGTCGTCGGTGGTGATCAGGTCCAGCATCAGGCTCTTTTCGAGATGGGCCTTGTCGATGATCGGACCACTCTCGGCCCCCTGCCAGAAGGACTCCTCGTTGTTGATCGAGAGCCCGCCTTTCTTCTTCATGTCCGTGTGACACTCCGCGCAGTGCTTTTTCAGGATCGGTGCGACTTCATGCACGAAATCCGGCTCCGCGTGGGCAGGAAGGACCAGCAGCGCGGCCAGAGGGACGCCAAGCAGGCGGAAAGCAGGCATGATCGTGTTTCGGAAACTCATTGGAAAGTTGACATGAAACGATCCCTAATCCGCAAAACTTTCAAGCCCGCGAGTTCGCAGGCCTCACTCTGCGGTTGTCTGCCGTCGAATGCGGGTTTACGTCTGCGTCGTGTCCGACCCTGCCCTGGAATTCAG
>JAIXVN010000617.1 GCA_027483005.1 Verrucomicrobiaceae bacterium | reverse complement strand
TGAAGGCGGTCGAGGTCAGGTCGTTGGGAAGGAAGCCCAGATTGCCTCCATTGGGTCCCTTCATGACGGAGGTATCCGGCCGATGTCCGGTGAGCATGGCCCGCCTTTGCCAGACGCTGTCGGAGGTGTTGCTTGGCTTCCGGTAAAGATTGATACGGGCCTTCACGGACTCGTCGGACACATGCCAGGCGTAGGCTCCCTGGACCTTGCCGTTCGTCGCGACGGGCACGAGACCTGCGACCGACTTTTCGCTGGCCTGGGCGTTGCCGCCGAGCGATTTGTTGCCAACGAGTTCGACCGTCTGGCCGCTCCACGGACTGGTGGCGAAATTGCGGTTGATCGCGTCAGCTGGTTCCGGGGTGGAGACGAGCCAGCGGCGGAAGCGGCTGGTCTTTTCTCCGGTGTAATTGACGGTCGTGGCATTCGGGTTGTAGTCCCAGGATTCCCAGGCCCCGGACATGCGTGGCTTTCCGGGGCTGGCGGCGAGGATTTCCGAATTGGCGGTGATGGCCTTGTCAGGTCCGAGGGATTTCTGCAGGTCACCGATCGCCAGCATCAGCGCCAGGCGGGCGTTGTTCCTGGCGACTGCCGAGGCATCTGCCTGCCCTGACGACCGAAGCGTGATCGTCGAAAGGGTCAGGAGTCCCAGCGCGATGGTGGTCAACAGCACCATCATGACGAGGGTGATGATCAAGCTGAATCCACGGTCCTGTCTGCGGCGAGTTGGAAGGGTGGTTTTCATGGGGTTTTTGGAGGAGAAGGGCGCGGGAATTGGCGCTCGCCGCGAAAGGACTTAGGGGATTGAGAAGTTCCCGAACGTTTCTGCGGCGTTCTGGATGGGTGCAAAGTAGTCGAGCGCGTTCAGTGATTACAATGAATTCACCAAGAACTACCAAAAAAAGGGGAGGAGGCCAGAAGAATTGATGAATGAAGGGAGGCGGAGGTCATGGCAGGTGTCGTCGGCCTTGGTGTCGGAAATGCCTTACAGGGGGGAATGGGGGGCGAGCGAACTTTGCTTCAAACCGAAGAAGGGCGTGGGAGAACAGGAACCTCGAAATCCCCGGCGAATCTGGGACACGATCTTGCTTGATGAAACGTCTGGCATGCTGGTCGGTATTTACAAAAGATGCGCTGACAGACTGGCGGGAGAGGGGGAAATGTCGATGAAAATGTTGTCCGAGCTCCGGGATTCCTCCAGGGCGTTCAGTTCCGGCCAGGGGTGGGTGGAATCGGCGGCGGAAGCAGATTCCTGACGAGGAACTCGGCCCGGCGGCGGCTTCCGTAGGGCGATTCCGCAGCGCCATGGTCGGATCCGGTGATGATCAGCATCTCGAAATCCTTGTCCGCCTTTTGCAGGGCGTTGACGACCTGCAGGGTGGAGGAGGGATCGACGTTGTGGTCGATTTCCCCCACGATGAGGAGGAGTTTCCCTTCCAGCTTGGCGGCGTCGGTGACGTTTGAATTCTTCGCGTAGCTCTCATCGACCGGCCAGCCCATCCAGGCTTCGTTCCACCAGATCTTGTCCATGCGGTTGTCGTGGCAGCCGCAGTCGGCGACCCCGACCTTGTAGAACTCCGGGTGATGGAGGAGGGCCGATAGGGCGTTCTGTCCTCCGGCGCTTCCACCGTAGATGCCGACCCGGGTGAGGTCCATCCATGGGCGGGTGGTGGCGGCGGCTTTCATCCACGCAATGCGGTCGGGCAGCCCGCTGTCGGCGAGGTTCTTCCAGGCGACATCGTGGAAGGCCTTGCTGCGCCAGTTGGTGCCCATGCCGTCGATCATGACGACAATGAACCCGAGCTCGGCCATCTGGTTGATGTTCATCCAGGTCGAGTAGCGCTTCGGAACGAAGAAGTCGTGGGGGCCGGCATAGATGTCCTCGACGACGGGGTAGCGCTTCGAGGGGTCGAAGTTGGAGGGCTTGACGAGGATGCCGTGGATGTCGGTTTTCCCATCGCGGCCCTTGGCGACGAAGGGTTCGGGGCGGCTCCAGCCGGTCTTGAGGAAAGCGGAGTCGTCGGCGCGCTCGAGTTCGGCGATCAGTTTGCCGTCCGAGCTGCGATGAACTTCGACGACCGGGGGCTGATCGACCCGTGACCAGCGGTCGGTGTAGAAATTCCCATCAGGAGAAAAACTGATCTGATGATCGCCATTTCCGCTCGTCAGCAAGGTGGGGGCACCTCCATCGAGGCTGATCCGGGCGAAGTGGCCCAGATAGGGATCCTGTCCCGGATGGATGGCGAGGGCCTTGATCAGGATGGTCCGGGCTTTTTCATCCACGGACACGACGCTGCGAACATTCCACGGCCCCTTGGTGAGCTGGCGTTTCACGGTGCCGCTTTTCTGGTCGATCAGGTAGAGATGGTTCCATCCGTCGCGCTCGGACATCCAGAGAATTTCGCCGCTGGCGGGGAGTCTCTGGAAAGAGGTTTTCTGGGAGTAGTCGATGAAGGTGTCGGTCTTTTCCTCAGTGATGACACGGACCTTTCCGTCGGCGGCACTGATGCCGAGGATGCGGAGGATCTGGTGTCCGCGTTGGTTGAAGAGGAAGGAGTATTCCTTGGAGTCCGTGGTCCACTCGCCCTTGTCGATGCTCCAGGGATTGGCGAAAAGGGAATCGTCGATCGGGATCTCGGCGCGTTTGATCACGTCGAACAGACGTGGCTTCGGCTGAGGGATCGCGTCGCCGGGCTTGGTGTAAGGGATGGTCTCGACCTTCGGCTGAAGCTGGTCCTTGGGCGAGGATTCGATCAGGGTGACCATGCGCTGGGGCACGGACTTCGTTCGGAATACCATCAGCCGCGTGGAATCGGGCGACCATTGGATGCGGCCCTGGTATCCATCTTCCTGCGAGCCTTCGGCGAGCCGGATGGGCTCGCCTCCCGCAGTTGCCTTGAGGAAGAGGCTGCCATTGCGGATGGAGGCGGTCCATTTCCCGTCGGGTGACTGTCCATCGGGGGGGCCGGGCTGGCTGGTGACGGGTCCGGTGATTTTGACCAGGCTTGGGAAATCCGGAGTGACGACGCTGCCGAGCACGCTGCCGTCGGCGCGGGAAATCCGCCAGACATGGCCGACGTAGGTGCCTTGAGTGCTGGTGGCCCCGGGCTGGATGTCTCCGAATGGCTTCGGCTTGCCATCGAAGCCGATCCATTCGACCCGCACGACGGCTCCGGTGGCATTCTCAAGGCTGAGGTTCTGGCTACCGCCGGTGCTGCGGGAGCGGCGCGGCACCTGATCGGCGGCGACGAGCGGGACTTCACGGTTGCCGACCTTGGAGAGGGCCTGCGGGTCGTTGGTCTCGGTTTTCTTTCCGGTCGAAAGATCGACGACGAAGCCCTGCTTGCGGTTGCCCTCGATTCCGACCTCATAGACAAGGCTCCGGCCGTCGGCCGTCCAGGCGAACTTCAGGTCTTCCCGGACGACGAGTTGACGCGCCTGCTGCCGGAGTTTTTCTCCCCGCGCCTGAGCCTCTTTCCAGGCCTGGGCGCTGACGGGAAGGAGGAGCGAGAGGAAGACCGGAAGTAGCCGATTCATGGAAGGGGGGCGGAGGAAGGCTGGCCGTTGATCAGTCGGACGATGCCAAGCGGATTGCGGTCCTGAAGCGCGGGTGGCAGGAGATCCTGCGGGGCGTTCTGGTACGAGACAGGCCGTACGAAGCGCAGCAGCGCCGCCGTTCCGACCGAGGTGTAGCGGGAGTCGGTGGAGGCCGGATAGGGTCCGCCGTGCTGCATGGCATGGAAGACTTCCACGCCGGTCGGGACGCCGTTGAAGATGACGCGACCGGCGATGCCGCCGAGCTTGGAGACAAGCGGCTGCGAGCTGGAAAGCTCGGCATCGTCCCCGTAGATCGTGGCCGTCAATTGTCCGCCGAGTTTCGAAAGGGCGGTGTCGCGCTCGGTTTCATTCGAAGCGACGACGAGGATGGCGAAGGGCCCGAAGACTTCATGATGGAAGGTGTCGTCCGCGATGAACTGCGCGGCGGAAATTTCCAACACGAGCGGCTGGCCCTGGGTGGCGTTCGGATCGGCGGCGGTGGTGGTCGTCGCGAGGACCCTCGCGTTGTCATGGGCCTGGATCGAGCTGCACTTCGCGTTGTAATGATCCGCGATGCCGGGATGCAGCATGGTCGAGGGAACGACGCCCGCGATGGTCGAGGCGAGGGCCTTACGGAAGGCATCGAGGCCTTCGCCTTCGGTGGCGAAGAAGAGGCCGGGCTTGGTGCAGAACTGCCCGGCCCCGAGCGTGATCGACTGGGCCAGCGCGGTACCGATGGCGGCACCCCGGCTGGCGACGGCTCCTGACAGAAGCACCACCGGATTGAGACTGCCCATTTCGGCGAAGACGGGAATCGGATCAGGACGGGACGCGGCGAGGTCGAAGAGGGCGCGGCCGGCGACTTCGGAACCGGTGAAGCCGATGGCCTTCGTGGCCGGATGCTTCGCCAGCCAGGGGCCGAGCACCTTGCCGGAGCCGTGGACCATCGAGAAGACTCCTGCGGGCAGCCCGACCTTCTTCGCGGCGGAAACGATCGCCTCGGCGACCAGTTCGGACGTGCCGGGGTGGGCTTCGTGGGCCTTCACGACAACCGGATTTCCGGTCGCAAGTGCTGAGGCCGTGTCACCTCCGGCGACGGAGAAGGCGAGCGGGAAATTGCTGGCACCGAATACCACCACGGGACCGATCGGAACCAACAGGCGGCGAAGATCCGGTTTCGGCAGCGGTTGACGCGACGGGTCCGCGGGGTCGATGCGGGCATCGACCCACGAGTTGCCAGCGGCCATCTGGGCAAACAAGCGGAGCTGCCCGACCGTGCGGCCGCGCTCGCCTTCGAGGCGCGGACGTGGAAGACCACTTTCCAGCTGGGCGCGTTCGATCAGGACGTCTCCCAAGGCCATGATCTCGTCGGCGATCGCTTCCAGAAACGCAGCCCGCTTCGATCCCTCGGTGGCGGCGAAGACCGGGTGCGCGAGCGCAGCAGCCTGCAAGGCGGCATCCACCTGCGACTCGTCTGCTGTCAGAAACACACCCGGCAGTTTGCTGCGATCGAGTGGTGAGACGACTTGAAATGCGCTGCCGGTGCCGGCGATGCGCTCGCCTGCGATGAAGGATTGACCGTGTGGATTCATAAAAGGGAAATGGAAAGCCGGGGTTGCCCGGTGGTGCATGTTGATAGCGGAAGGCTCCGGGAATGGCTTGCTCGTTTTTGTGGTCCATCACGGGATTTCGCACAATACCGGTTCGCGTTTCCTGATCTAGCTTCAGGTCATGGCGTCAACATCCCGCACCCGCAAGGGCACCTGGACCGGAGTCTTCCCGGCCATCACCACCCACATGCACAAGGACGGATCGCTCGATCTCGATGCGACCGCCCGGCATACCGAAATCCTCATCAAGTCCGGCATCAGCGGACTGGTTTACCTCGGCTCGCTTGGAGAAAACCAAACCCTCACTTCCGAGGAAAAGCGGCTCGTGATGAAGGAAATGGTCGGCGTCGTGAAGGGCCGCATCCCGGTCGTCAGCGGCGTCGCCGAGTCCGCCACCGCCGAGGCCTGTCGTTATGTGAAGGACTGCGAAAAGCTCGGTGTCGACGGCTACATGCTGATGCCGGCGATGAACTACAAGACCCCCGATCCCGAGGAGTCGATGGGCCACCTGCGCACGGTCGCCAAGTCCACCGGACTGCCGATCATGATCTACAACAACCCGATCAGCTACGGAAACGACATCACTCCCGAGATGTTCGCCAAGCTGGCCGACGTGAAGAATTTCACCTCGCTCAAGGAGAGCTCCGGCAACACCCGCCGCATCACCGACCTCCGCAACACCGTTGGCGATCGCTACTCGATCTTCACCGGCGTCGATGACCTCGCCCTCGAAAGCGCCGTGCTCGGCATCGACGGCTGGGTCGCCGGAACCGGCATCGCCTTCCCCGAGGAAAACCAGGCCTGCTGGGAACTCATGCAGGCTGGCGAGTGGAAGAAGGCCCTCGAGATCTATCGCTGGTTCACTCCGCTGCTCCACCTCGATGTGAACATCAAGTTCGTCCAGTACATCAAGCTCTGCGTCCAGGAATGCGGCCTCGGAGCCGAGTGGGTCCGTGCTCCACGCACCGTCCTCAAGGGTGCCGAGCGCAAGGCCGTGCTCAAGGTCATCCACGACGGCATCGCCAACCGCCCGAAGCTCCCAAAGCGCAAGTGATCTTGTGAAGCACCTGCTCTTCGCCTTCTGCCTCGTCAGCTCCGCCTTCGCGGCGGAGCCGGCCGGCGTCACCGCAGTGACCCCGGAGATCCGGGAAACCTTCCACCTCGATCCGTTCTACAAGCGGCAGATCCTGGTCGATGGCTTCCCCATCGTGTCTTCGGAAAAGGTCGCCGACGATGCCCTCCGTGAGGCGGCCTGGATCATCCGACACGTCCTCGATGGACGGAAGGACCTCCTCCAGGCGATGGCGAAGAACAAGGTCCACCTCACCGTGATGGCGGCCTCCGAGTTTACCACGGACATCCCGGAACACTCGAAGCTCACCCCGAAGGACTACTGGGACCGTCGGGCCCGCGGACTCGGCGCGAACCTTGAAAATCCCTGCGTCAGTTGCGCGGAGGAGAATCTGCTGGAGTTCAAGGGAGATCCCTACTCCACCGAGAACATCATGATTCATGAGTTCTCCCACGCCATTCACGATACCGGCCTTTCCACCGTCGATCCGACCTTCGATGCGCGGCTGAAGAAGGTTTACGACGAAGCCATCGCCGCCGGCCTGTGGAGGAAAACCTACGCCGCCACCAACCACCACGAATACTGGGCGGAGGCCTCGCAGAGTTGGTTCGACGACAATCGTGAGAACGATGACCTTCACAACCACGTCAACACCCGCGCCGAGCTGAAGGCGTATGACCCCAAGGTCGCCGCCCTTTGCGCCGAGGTCTATGGCGAGAAGGCCTGGCGCTATCTGAGACCCTCGAAGCGCGAGGCACAGGACCGCGCCCACCTGGCGGGCCTGCCCGCCGGACACCCCACCACTTTCAAATGGAGAATCGAGAAACTCCCGCCCGAACCATGAAACGCGTCACCGTCATCGACTCCCACACCGGCGGCGAGCCCACCCGCGTGGTCATCGCTGGTGGCCCGGATCTTGGCACCGGCCCCCTCGCGGAGCGGGTGATCCGTTTCCGCAGGAACTACGATGACTTCCGTAAATCCGTCGTGCTCGAGCCCCGCGGTTCGGACGTGATGGTCGGGGCCATCCTTGTCGAACCCCACGAGCCCGATTGCGCCGCCGGGGTCATCTTTTTCAACAACGTCGACTACCTCGGCATGTGCGGCCATGGAACGATCGGCCTGATCGTGACCCTCGCCCACCTCGGTCGCATCGGTGTCGGAGTCCACCGCATCGACACGCCGGTCGGCGTGGTCACCGCCACCCTCCACGAGGACGGCAGCGTCTCGATCACCAATGTCCCCAGCCGCCGCTCGGCGGCCGGAGTCACCGTCGAGGTGCCCGGAGTCGGCAGCGTCACCGGCGATGTCGCCTGGGGTGGAAACTGGTTCTTCCTCGTGACCTCGATTTCCCTGCGCCCAGAAGACGATGTCGAGGCGCTGACCAATCTCGCCTGGTCGATCCGCCAATCTCTCAACGCCGGCGGCTTTCCCGAGATCGACCACATCGAGCTCTTCGGCCCCGGCCTCAAGGGCGGCGACTCCCGCAACTTCGTGCTCTGTCCCGGAAAGGCCTACGACCGCTCCCCCTGCGGCACCGGCACCAGCGCCAAGCTCGCCTGCCTGGCCTCCGCCGGGAAACTCACCGAGGGCGGGACCTGGATCCAGGAAAGCATCGTCGGCAGCGCATTCCGCGGCTCCTTCATCTGGTCCAATCTCTCCATTGGCGAGATCATCCCGACCATCACCGGCGAAGCCCACATCATGGCGGAGTCCACCCTCTGCTTCGATCCCTCCGATCCCTTCGCCAACGGCATCAGTTAGATATCATTCTCCATGTCCAAACACATCGTCATCCTCGGCGGAGGCATCATCGGACTTGCCACGGCCGATGCCTGCCTCAAGCGCGGCCACCGCGTCACGATCGTCGATCGCTCTCCCGAAAAGCGCGATGGCTGCTCCTTCGGCAACGCGGGCATGATCGTGCCCAGCCACTTCGTGCCGCTCGCCGCCCCAGGCATGGTCGCCCTCGGCTTCAAGTGGATGTGGAATCCGGAGTCTCCCTTCTACATCAAGCCACGCCTCGACTTCGGACTCGTTTCCTGGGGTCTGAAGTTCATGGCCGCCGCGACCCACAAGCACGTCGATCAAGCGTCGCCGGTCCTGCGCGACCTCAATCTCGCCAGCCGCGCGATCTACGATGATCTCGCCGATTCCGGTGAGGATTTCGGCCTTGTGAAAAAGGGACTGCTGATGCTCTGCAAGACCCAGCACGGACTCGATGAGGAAGCCGCTGTTGCCGTCAAGTCCCGCAGCCTCGGAGTCCCGGCGGAGGTGTTCGATGCCGCTGGCACCGCGAAGCTCGATCCGACGATCACGATGGACGTCGCCGGTTCCGTCTGGTTTCCGAAAGACTGCCATCTCGATCCGAATCGACTCATCTCCGCCTATCAACGCCGCATCCTTGAAGGCGGTGGCACCTTTCTCTGGAACACGAGCTTCGAAGGCTGGAAGCGTGAGGGAAACAAGCTCGTCGTGTTGAAAACCTCCGCCGGTGACATCGAGGGCGATGAGTTCGTCCTCTGCGCCGGAGCCTGGTCGGATGACCTTGTGAAGGACCTCGGTCTGCGCATCCCGATGCAGGCAGGGAAGGGTTACAGCCTGACTCTTCAGAACCCGGTCGAAGTGCCGACCCTTTGCTCCGTTTTCACCGAGGCCCGCGTCGCGATCACTCCGATCAACGGTGCCCTCCGCGTCGGTGGCACCATGGAAATCAGCGGCAAGAAGGAGCACATCGAGCCACGCCGCGTGCAGGGCATCCTCAAGGCACTGCCGAAGTATTTCCCGAGGTTCAAGGTCACCGACTTCGACGGCATCAAGCCCTGGCAGGGCTTCCGTCCCTGTTCGCCCGATGGAATGCCATATCTCGGTCGGACAAAGGCCGCGTCGAACCTCGTCGTCGCCACCGGTCACTCGATGATGGGCATCAGCCTCGGCCCCGTCAGCGGCGAACTCGCCGCCCAGCTCGTCGATCACGAACGCCCGTCGCACGATCTCACGATGCTCTCGCCGGACCGGTATGCGTGAACGAGATGAAGAGGGGCACGGGCGGCTCGCCACTCTGGAGAAGGGGACTGCGTCCCCTTTGCACAAGCCTGGCGATGCGGGTTCCATGTCCTCTGCCAAGGGCTTTCGAAGCCCTTCTCCGGAGCTCAGATACCCGGCGGCGGGGACTCATTGCGCTTGCGGGTCGTCTCTTTCCCGGGCCACGGGAACCAGGTAACCGAGGGCTTGCGCGCGGCGCAGGGCCTGCTCGCGGTTGGCGACCTGGAGCTTGCGGTAGATCCTCTTGATATGGCTGTGCACCGTGCCGGAGCTGATCGAGAGCCTGTCGCCGATTTCCTTGTAGATCAGACCTTGGGCGCTCAGATGGAGGAGGTCGATTTCGCGGGACGACAAGGCTTCATCCGGCTTGGTTGAACTGCGGCTTCGAAACTCGTCGATGAGGTATCTGGCCACGGAAGGGCTGAGGGTGGGCGTGCCGATGGACACTGCGCGCACCGCTTCAAGGGTCTCAAGGACTGGCATGCCTTTGATCACGTATCCCACTGCTCCAGCCCGGAGCGCGGCGAAGAGCGATTCCCGGTCATCGTGAGCCGTGTGGACCAGACAGTAAAGCTGGGGGTTCTGGAAGGTGGCGGAAGCGATCAGATCAACGCCGGACACGCCAGGCAGACCGAGATCGACCAGCATCACATCGACCTCAGACCAGTCGGTGGTTTCCATGGCCTCTTCGGTGCTGACATACGACCCGACGACGTCGATGTCCGGCTGCATCGCCATGATTCTGGAGATCGAGTTGAGCAGTCCCTCGTCATCCTCGACGATCAGAAGACGGATGATCTGGCATTCTGCCATCATGGATTCCTGAGGGGGGGCGAGTCTTGATGGTCTCTCGACTGGATGTCTGCGCAGACGACCAAGCCGCTTTGGTCGGCGCGAATGACAATTTCCACGGACGACCGATAGGAGTCGCCCCGGAGAGTGGCAAGGCGATTTGATCAGGGTGCAAAACTTGCATTCATCTTCGATTGCATGAATTCATGACCTCGTTCTCGCCACTCCGTATCATCATGATCCGGACATTAACTTTAAATCTTCAGTCGCGGGCTGGTTTGCAGCTGGCATGAAGGTGGTTCAATCCAGCAGATGGAGTGGGATGACTGGGTTTCGCAGCCAGATCCTTCTGCCGACAGCTGGAGTCAGGATGACCTTCTGCGTGGCACTCATGGCCCCGCAGCCAGGTGCTGCCGATGAGCTGCTTCCGCCGCTTACGGTGACCGCAGATCGGGCCTTGATCGGAACGGAAGCCCTGCCGGGCAACTCATTGGTGATGGACTCCAGGGATCTGGCGGTGGTTCCAGTGCAGAAAGCCACCTATCAGGATCTCTTCGCAGCAGTTGCCGGGGCCTATGGTGGAAACCTGTCGGCAGGATCGTTCAGCCTGCGCGGGGTGAATCAGGATGGCCTTTTCTACGTGGTCGGCACCGCGTCCAACCCGTTCATCACGGTGATGGAGGACGGCGCTCCAGTGTCGGTTGCGACTCTGCGCTACCTGCCCATGGTGCTGTGGGACCTGGAACGCGCCGAGGTGCTGCGCGGTCCGCAGTTTCTTGGCCCCGGCCCGAATGGTTTTGCCGGTGCGCTGCATCTCCTGACCGCCCAGGCGGGAAGTTCCCAGGATGGCAAGGCGCTGCTCGAACTGTCGGAAAACCGCACCTTCCGCGCCGCGATCGCCCAGGATTTCGTTCTGGTGCCGGAGGAACTCGCACTGCGGGTTTCCGTCGTTCACAGAGAGAGCGAGGGCGAGGTGACCAATCTTTTCAACGCCAATGAGGCCTTCGCGGCCACCCAGCGCGACCGCCTCCAGGCACGCCTGTCCTGGCATCCCTCCAAAAGCCGCGACGCGCACTATGACCTGTCGCTGATCCATGATGAGTCGCGCGGCAATCCAGCCGGCACGGCAAGGGCGGTTCCCGGCTACGATCTGTTTGATCGCAAGACCGCCATC
>JAIXVN010000305.1 GCA_027483005.1 Verrucomicrobiaceae bacterium | reverse complement strand
GGATGCCGAAACGCCGCGCCACGTCCTCGACACGCTCGGGTCGGTTGTGGCGGCCATCGCTGACCATCACCACTCCGGCGAGTTGGTCCGGCGGCACCTGTTCGAGCACCGTGTTGAGGGCGGCGGCGAGGTCGGTCGAGTCGCCCCAACCCTGGGAGGCGGCTTCGTTCTCAGCACGCAGGCTGCGGGCGGCCTTGACCACCCGGACGCGGAGTTTTTCTCCGAGCTGGTCGGTGAGCTTCGCCTTGGAAAGGGCCTGCTCGCCGAGTTCGAGGCGGGTGGCGGAGGCCCCGTCGTCCTTGAGGTGCATCGAGCCCGAGTCGTCCATCACCACCACCACCTCGCGCGAGCGTTCGCGGGAAACGGTCCGCACCCAGACCGGGGCGATCAGGATCCAGACCAGCACCGCCAGGGCGGAAAGGCGGAGGCCGATGAGCCAGCGGGCGCGTTTGGCGTCCACCGCCGAGGCTTCATAGGCATAAAGCCAGAGGATCAGTTCGACCACGGCGGCCACCCCGAGGGCCACGCCCCACAGCGGCCAATCGGGCGAGACCCGGATGATGCGGCCAAGCAATTCCAGCGCGCCCCAGACGGTCGCGAACACAAGGCCAAAGCGGACCAGCCGCTTCATGGCCATGATTCGTTATCCCTCCGTTGGTTGCACCTGCCCATCCAGACCCTCAACGGCCCGGAAACGATCGCTATTTCAAGAATTCGTTTCCGGGCCTCTGGGTGGAGAATCGCTCAGATGCCGACCTTGCTCTTCACACCCTGGCCGCCGCCGGTGCTGAGGAAGCGATAGTAAACCTCCAGCATCAGCGAGCAGAGCGAGGTGCGATAGACCTTCGCGTCGCCGCTTTCCCCGACGTAGGCCGGGGCCACGGCCCGCAGTTTCGCGCCGCCGCCGGGGCTTTTCCAGGAGCCATCGGCATTCTGGTTCCTGAGCACCTGATCGCGGAACAAGGCGTTGTAGGTCGTCCAGTCGGTGCCGCCGCTCTGCATCATGGCCTGGGACTCGTAGTAGTGGCCGTAGAGGTCGGCGAACTCGGTGTTGTAGTCGAACTTGCTGTTGGCGGTGATGTACTTCGCGGCCTTGCGGACTTCCGAACGCGAGCCTTTGCCCCACATCTGGTTGCAGAGCATGCCCACGCCGGTGAGGGTGAGATAGGAAACCTCGCCCGGAGGATTCTGACTCGAGTAGCCGTAGCCGCCGTTTTCGTTCTGGCAGTGGTCCAGATACTTCAGCGCCTTCGAGATGGTGCCGTTCATGCCGCTGAGCTTCACGCCGGAGTGCTCGCAGGCCTTGAGCGCCTGCACCTGCCAGCCGGTGACCGAGACGTCGGTGTGGCCGTCGGAGAGGTCGTAGGAATACGCCCAGCCGCCGTTGGTGTTCTGGTTGTCGATGATATACTGGCCAGCCTTCTGGGTCATCTCGGTCAGCGAGGGGAAGTCGAACTTGATATCGCGGCAGAAGGTGGCGGCTTCGCCGAGCGCGTAGGTGCCGATGGCGTGCTCGTAGCACCAGGATTTCTCGGAGTAGTTGTTGGCCAGTCGGCCGTCGTTCTGGAGGCCGACGTTGACGAGATAGGCGATGCCCTTCGTGCATGAGGGGCCGAACTCCGCAGACTCCGGAGTCTCGCAATGACCGAAGTAGGTGAGCAGGGCGAGTCCGGTCATCGCGACCTTTTTCGAGCTGCCCCAGGAGCCGTCGGAGTTCTGGTTTTCCTTCAGCCAGCGGAGGCCCTTGACCACGGCATCCTCGCACTCCGCGGTGCCGCCGTTTTCCTTCAGGCGCTGGAGGCGATCCTCCTTCGAGCAGCGCTTTCTCATCCCCTCGGGGATCATTTCGATGAACCGGCTGTTGCTGGTTCCCCCGATTCCGGGAAACCGCCCGGGTCCTTTGCCTGGACCACGCCCCGGGCCCATGCCGCTGCCCTCCCCCAAGGTGCCATTGCCTCCGGAGGAGCCTCCACCGGCGAGAGAGACGAGGCTCGTCATCTCTCCAATCTCCGCTCCCATGTCTGGAATCGAGTAAGGGGACTTCGCGCCTTCAGCAATGACCCGCTTCACGTTGTTGTTCGCGCTGGCCTGGGCTCGCTTTTGCTGGAGCTGATGCTCGGTGCGTTCGCTGGCTGAACCTCCGCAACTGGTACCTTTCGGAGTGAAATCCGGATCTTTTTTCTCCGGATGGACATACTGGAAAACCATGAAGGCTCCCGCGATGAGCAGGACCACATGGGCGAGGATGGCGATCGTCAGTGAGCCGCCGCCGAGGTTCGCCCAGAAGCCGACCTTGCGGCCCTGGATCGGATGGGAGGTGAATTCAGGATGCTCCTGAGGGTCTTGGGTTGCGTTCATGTTGGATTGGGTTCCGAACCCATGGACGCCCCAGCGTCATCGTGTATTAGGAACTTGTTTTCATTTTCCCATGAAAGACAGATCCTCCCCCGGAATGGGTATTGGATCGATGACCGGGCTCGCCTACCTTCCGTCGTTCCCACCATGATCTCCCTCATCCGCTCTTTCGGCTGCTGGCTGTTGTTAGGCCTGTCGCTGGCCGCGCAGTCGCGCGACTGGACCTCGACCGATGGGCGCTCGATCCGGGGCGTTTACCTGAACTCGAAGGATGACCGCGTCACGCTGCGTCGCTCGGACGGGGTCGAGGTCACCATCCCGTTGGCGAAACTCTCCGAAGCGGACCGGAAGTTCGTGCAGGAAAAAATCGCCGCTGCGCCGCCTTCAGATACCCCAGACAAGGATGCGAAGGGCAGCATCACCTACAAGCTTTCCGGCGGATCCGAGAAGTGGCCCGGGGATCGTCGCAAGCGGATTGTCGAGGCGATGGATGCCGCCGTGGCCTTCTACAACCAGCATGCCCGACTCAAGAAGGCCGTCACCGCCAACAACAGCCCGGGCACTCCCACGGCGGATGCCAACTACGATGGCTGGATGAATTTCGGCGGCTCGATCAGCCGTCGCGTCGCCCTCCACGAACTCGGACATACCCTCGGCGTCGGCACGCATCCGAACTGGCAGGCGAACATCAAGGACGGCCTTTGGACCGGAAAAAACGCACTCGCCCAGCTTCAGGAGTTCGATGGGCCGAAGGCGGTGCTGCATTGCGATCGCCAGCACTTCTGGCCCTATGGGTTGAATTTCGACAATGAGTCGAGCAAGGAGAACGATCTGCGCCACGTGAAGATGGTCGTCGCGATGCGCAAGGACATGGGCATCCGCGATTGAGGCCTGAGTCAGGAGTTTTCCGAGATCAGAAAGGCGCGGACGGCGGGATCCTCCGTGAGTCCGATGGCTTTCCGATAGGCCTCGCTGGACTCTTGGAGTCGCCCCGCCGACTTCAACAGATGGGCCCTCGCGACCCAGTAGGGCTGATGCTCGGAAATGAGTGCCCCATTCACCGATTCCAGGCAGCGAAGACCCTCCTCCGCTCCGTGGATTTCCGAGCGGGAAAGGGCATGGCCGATGCGAGCGCCGATGGCCGGAGTCAGCGTCATGAGGGTTTCGTAAAATCTGACGATCATCGGCCAGTCGATGAGCCCGGTGACCGCCCGCGCGGCATGGACCGATTGGATGGCAGCCTCAAGTTGGAATCGCCCTGGCGTTCGTCGGGTCGCGGCCTGGCGGATCAGTTCGTCGGCCTCGTTCATCATGGGCTTCGACCAGAGTCTGGTTTCCTGCCTCAACAGT
>JAIXVN010000097.1 GCA_027483005.1 Verrucomicrobiaceae bacterium | reverse complement strand
GTGCCGGTGCCGCAGTTGACGTCGATGGTCTTCGTTTCCTTGAGGAACCAGACACGCATCTGGAAACGGAAGTCGTTGGAGGTCAGCGCTCCGACCGGGCAGATGTCGACGGTATTGAGCGAGTAGTTCGAATCCAGCAGGCGGCCCGGATGCACCGTGAGGGTGGTGTGGGTGCCGCGCTGGGTGAAACCGAGGACCGGATCACCTGCGACCTCGTCCATGAAGCGGATGCAGCGGCTGCACATGATGCAGCGCTCGTCATCGAGGCGGACACGCGGGCCGATCTCGACGTTTTTCGGCTTCTTCACCTTCATGTCCACGAAGCGCGAGGCTCCGCGACCGTGTTCGACGGAAAATTCCTGGAGTCGGCACTCGCCGGCCTGGTCGCAGATCGGGCAGTCGAGCGGGTGGTTGATGAGGAGGAACTCCATCACGCCCTCGCGGCACTTTTCGACCAATTCGCCCTGGGTGCGGATGCCCATGTTCTCGGAAACCGTGTTGGCGCAGGCGATCACCGGGCGCGGGATCCAGCCGATTGGCTCGTAGCCGGCCTCGTCGCGCTGCGGTTCCTGACCGGGCGCGGGGCGGGGGGGCATGCCCATCTGCACGAGGCACATGCGGCAGTTTCCGGGCGAGGAAAGCTTGGGATGGTAGCAGTAGTGCGGAACCTCCACGCTCGCCTGACGGCAGGCCTCGATCATCCGGGTTCCCTTGGGAAACTGGTGCCAGACGCCGTCAATTTGCACGTTCACCAGGCCTTTTTCGGCGGCCAGGTCTTTTGGGAGCTTCAATTCTGCGGTCGCCGAAGGTGTCTCGCTCATGGCTGGGATGGGGTCCGGACAGCGATGCACGTGCCACCCGGGAAATTTCGGGCGGACTATGTGCGGGCTGTCATTTCCGGGCAAGCGCACTTTGTGAAAAGTTTCACAAGGACGATCCGGGCACGAAAAAGCCGGAAACCTCAGGGGCGTCCGGCTTTTCGGAAATCTCGCGGCTCGCCGGAAATCAGGCGCGACCGAGGTAGCTGTTGTCCTCGCACTTCACGTTGATCTTCTCGCCGACGTTGATGAAGAGCGGCACCTGGACGACCAGACCGGTTTCCATGATGGCGGGCTTGTAAACGTTGTTGGCGGAGTCGCCCTTCACGCCGTCCGAGGACTCGGTGACGGTCATGACCATCGAAGCCGGGAGGTCGATCGTGGCGACGCTCCCGTCGGTGAAGAGCAGCGAGTAGATGTGGCCTTCGATGAGGTAGTCCTTCACCGGCTCGATGATGTCCTCGTAAACGGTGGCATCCTCGTAGGTTTCCGGGTTGAGGAAGTGGTAGCCGCTGCTGTCCTTGTAGGAGTATTCATGCGGGATACGCTCAAGCAGAACGCCTTCCAGCGATTCGTTGGAGGTCATCCGGAGGTTGAAGACCTTCTTGGTGGCGACGCTGCGGATCGACATCTGCACGTAGGAAGCCATGCGCGGAGGCGTCTTCAGCTCGTGGCTGAAAACGATGCAGACTTCATTGTTGTGACGGACGGCGTGTCCCTTGCGGAGGTTGATGACGGGCGTGGAGGCCATAAGCAGGCGGCGGAGATAGGCGGTGGGAGGAGGGGAAGCAAGCCGGAAGTGATTTGGGGTCAGGGCGGTTCCGTTTCAGGCGTCAGCGATGAATTCGAGCTCTCGGTCTGGGGAAATGCAAAAACTGAGCTCCTCAGTCTAGCAGTCTGGTCAACTTCGTCGCTTCCGATTGTGAATCAGACACGCTGCCTGGCCCCTTATTGATCGCCTCAATCCTCGACGGCATCGACAAGGTGTCAGAATCGAGCCCTCCGCGATTCGCCGGAGCAAGTTTCCAGCTTCGGGGAAATCGAAATCCTTGTTTGCCCGAGCCAGCAGGGTCATGGCCTTTTTTCTCGTTCGTTTGTCGGAGGACGATTCCAGCAGGCAAACGGCAAGCAGATACACAGCCTCTTCCTGTTCCGACTGGCTGATCCACTTCGATCGCATGGCTCGCTCGAAGGCAATTTGCGCCTCACCGAGATTTTTGCGGACTCCGATGCCATGCATAAGGCAATATCCGACGTCCACGAAGGCACTCCCGCCGAACTCTGATTCCGCAGCTCGCTTCCACCAGAAAAACGCACGGCGCAGATTCCCTGCGTCACGATAGACAAGCGGGATATTCGAATGGGCGCATGCGTCGCCTGCGCGTGCTGCTTCCTTCAAAACCTTGAGAGGTGGAAGGTTGGCTCGGGCGATGCTTTTTTGCCGGGTGCTCATTGTACTTTTGGGAAAGCAAGCTAGGCCTTGAAACTGCGAGATGGTCAAAACGACTGACATCCTCAAGTCCCGTAGTGATAGCGGATCTGGGCGATCAGAATGGAGCCCTCCATTGCCTTGTACACGAGGCGATGTTCCGAATCGATGCGCCTCGACCAATATCCACGAAAGGCATGTTTGAGCGGCTCGGGCTTTCCAATGCCGGAGTGGGGACTCCGGACGATGTCCTTCAGCAGCGCGTTGATTCGCGAAATCATCTTCGGATCCCTGGCCTGCCAGAACGTGTAGTCCTCCCAGGCCTGAGGGGAAAACGTGAGGTTCATGCGTCCAGATTGATTTCCCGAACGAGTCCCTGACCGCTTTCAAGCGCCTCAATTCCCTCAAGCAGCCGCTTTGCATTGGCTGGGCTCCGCATCAAGTAGGCGGTTTCCTCCAAGGACTCGTAGTCCTCCAGCGAAAGCATCACGACCGACTGGTCCCGGTTCCGCGTGATGATGACCGGACTGTGGTCGGCACAAACTTTGTCCATCGTCGAGGCAAGGTTCTCGCGGGCGGCGGTGTAGCTGATTGCATTCATGCTGGACAGGATGCTGTCCATGGCGCGGCAAGTCAAGTTTCAGCTCTCAGAGCAGCCGGAACTCCTGCGGTTCTTCAATCGGCTTGGATGCCGGGACAACAGGCATTTTTGCCGCAGTTTCTCCCTCCACCCGGATCCTCGCGAAGGCCAGATACTCCTCGTCCAGTTCGATGCCGGTGAAAGACTTCACTCCGAAGCGTTGCGCCGCCACGGCCGAGGTTCCGATGCCAAGGAAGGGGTCGAGCAGTCGGGTTTCCGGGCCTTTGCCGTGGAGTTTCAGGCATTGCTCGACCAGAGCGATGGGAAAGGTGGCGGGATGGGGGCGTTCCTTGTCGCGGGAGTTGATGGTGTCGTAGGGGATGAACCAGGTGTTTCCCCGGCAGCGGCTGTCCTGGCCGCTGGTGTGGCCCCAGCGGGCGATGTTCGACTTGTCCTGATACGGCACCCCGGCAGCCCGGCGGTCGAGTGGGACGTCGCCGGTTTTCGTCAGGTGGAAGATGTACTCGTGGCAGTCGTTGACGAAGCGCTGGGAATTGATCGGCTTGAAATGGCCGACGCTGATCGGCTCCCCGGCGCGGGTTTCGACCGAGATCGACTTGATCCAGTGGAAGGTGTTCTGGAGCACGAAAAGCGGCGACACGCCATCTGTTAGAGCCAGCAGGAGCTGATGCGGCATCAGAGGGTTCTTCGGAGCGGCGCCGACGTTCAGGAAAAACGAGCCGTCGTCCGCCAGCACCCGTTTCACCTCGGCTGCCCATTGACGGCACCAGTCGAGAAAGACTTCGCGCGACGAGGTGTCGTCGTAGCTGCGGTAATTGATGCCGAGGTTGTAGGGCGGCGAGGTGACGACGGCGTCGATCGAGCCAGCCTCCAGGGTCGGCAGGACGTTCAAGCAATCGCCGTGGAGAAGCTTCCTCACGCGTGATGGAGCAGAATCGAGTTCGCGGCGAAGTGATCGGAGAGGATGTCGGAGACGATGACGAGCGGGGTTCCCGGACGGACGAGCTGCTGCTCGCGGAGCATTTCCGTGGCACGCTGGATGGTTTCCTCAATGGTGGCGGCGAAGGGCAGCTTGAAGGCCTGCACGCCGCGGCTGAGGCCGAGTTGGCGGCAGACTCCTTCATTGGGGGTGAAGGCGTAGAATCCGGAGGTCTTGGGCCGGAGCATCGCGGCCTGGTTGGCGAGCACGCCGCGACGGGTCAGCACCAGAAGCCGCGCGTCGGGGAGCGAGTCAGCCAGTGTCACCGCGGCCTTTGCCGCTTTCTGACGTTCATCGCGCAGGAGCACCTGCTGGCCGAATCCAAGTCCGCCCGAGCGCTCGATCCTCATGGCGATGCGGACGATGGCCTCCACGCAGCGGTCCGGATAGCGACCGACCGAGGTTTCGCCGGAAAGCATCAGGCTGTCCGCCTCTTCATACGCGGCGTTCATCACGTCGGTGACCTCCGCACGGGTCGGGGTCGGGTTGACGATCATCGACTCGAGGAGCTGCGTGGCCACGATGACCCGCTTTCCAAGCTCATGGCAGCGGCGGACGATACGGCGCTGGAGAATCGGGAGTTCCTCAAACTCGACCTCGATCCCGAGATCGCCACGCGCGACCATGATGACGTCGGCGGCGAGGATGATGGCGTCGATGTTGCGGATGGCCTCCTGGTCCTCGACCTTGGCAATGATCTGGGCACTGCCTTCAAGGGCCTCGATGGCGTCGCGAAGCTCGCGGACATGGGCGGCATCGCGAACGAAGGAACCTGCCACGTAGTCGGCCTTGCACTCGATCGCCAGGGCGAGGTCGGTGCGGTCCTTTTCTGTCAGGGCGGGAAGGTTGAGCCGGGTGCCGGGGAGATTGATGTGGCGGCGCGAGCCGAGTTTTCCCGGAGTCTTCACCTCGCAGATGATGCGGTCATCCATCTTTCGCGTGATCAGCATCAACATCGTGCCGTTGTCCACGACGAGCGTGTTGCCCTCGCTGACATCGGCCATGAGTCCGTCGTAGTTGACGGTGGTGGAGTAGGGGATGCCGGGTTCGGCGCTGCTTTTCCGGAATTCGACCGAATCACCTTCCTTGAGATCAATCGGCTCCGGGAGGTCGCCGGTTCGGATCGAAGGGCCTGTGAGGTCGAACAGCACCGGGATATGAAGCCCGCGCTGATCGGACTGGCGACGGACCCGGGAGGCCATTTCGCGGGCCCATTCGTGCTTGGCGTGGCTCATGTTGAGCCGGAACACGTTTGCCCCGAGATCGATGAGGCGGCCGATGGTTTCCTCGGCCTCAGTGGCCGGGCCGAGCGTGCAGATGAGCTTGGTTTTGCGGGACATTGCGTGGATGGCCAGCAGTTTGTCTGCCGAATCCGGGTCCGTCGAGGGCGGATGCTGTCCCTTTTCGGACCGATCAGTCACGGATTTCCGCCAGTTCTCGGATGGGTCGAATCATGCAACTGCTTCAGGCCATCCTGCAGGTAGTGGACGCAGGACCAGACAGTGAAGACTGCGGCGATGAGGCAGGGATAGATCGGATCGAAGGGCACCACCTTGAGCATGACCCAGCCGAGGGCGAACATCTGCGTGACCGTGCAGACCTTTCCCGTCCAACGAGGGCGGACGTGCATGTCGTGATTGACGAAATGGATGATGGCAGAGCCGCCGAGGATGATGAAATCGCGGACAATCACGAGCGCGCTGAACCAGAGAGGGATGCACCAGCCGTCCTTTCCCCAGTCCACGAGGGTCAGGGTGATCAGGGCGGTTAGAAGCAGCGATTTGTCGGCGATGGGGTCGATGATCGCACCAAAGCGCGAGCGCTGGTTGAACCGCCGCGCGATCCAGCCATCGATGCCGTCGCTGGCGGAGGCCGTCACGAAGACCGCCAGGGCCGACCATCGCAGCCATTCCTTCGGGTGGCCTTCGTGGATGCTCTGGCCGTAATAAATCGCGAGCACGGCGAAGACAGGGACGAGGAAAAGTCGTCCGACGGTGATCTTGCTGGCGAGGGTCATGAGGGGAGATGAAACACCAGGGTGGTCGAAAATGGAATTTGAAATCCAGCGGATGTGGATTGAATTCGCTGCCAATGAAACCTCAATCTGGACAAAAGGCCCCGGATTTCACCGCCGAGGTGGTCGGCGGTGATTATCCCGAAGGTGCGGCGATCACCCTCTCGGAGCTGCTTGGAAAAAAGGTCGTGCTCGTGTTCTACCCGAAGGACGACACTCCGGGCTGCACCACCCAGGCTTGTGAGATCCGCGATGGCTGGTCAGATCTCAAGGACCGCGCGCTGATCTTCGGAGTCAGCATCGACGACGCGAAGAAGCACCGCAAATTCATCGGCAAATACGATCTTCCTTACCCGCTCATCGCCGATCCGGACCAGAAGATTGTCAACGCCTACGGGGTCTGGGTGGAGAAGTCGATGTATGGAAAGACCTACTTCGGCACCGAGCGGACCACCTTCGTGATCGGCGAGGATGGAAAGGTGGACCGGATTCTCGAAAAGGTCTCGCCCAAGGAGCACCTGGCCCTTTTGACCGCCGCGCTTGCGTGATGGGTGTGACGGGACTTGTCGAAGGCCGGCACTCCGCCTAGATTCACGGCCCTGCCGAAATGTCCGAGTCCTCCGCATCTGCCAAACTTCCAAAAGGGACCGTCGCCATCCCGGCTGCGGCGATCGGCGCCATGTCGATGGTCCTGGCCGTCGGGTTCCAGTCGGTCGGACTGAATGCCCGTGTGGATGCCGGCCTGATTGCCTGGCTGGGATCGATTGGACTGGGAACGACCCCGATGATCCTGCCTCCCGCGATCGGTTGGGCGATCGCGGTCCTTCTGGGGTTCCTGCTGCCGTTTTCCATCCTCGAAACCCCGGGCCATCTCCGCCGGATCCTGCTGTGGGTCAGTTGCCTGATCATCGTGCTCGGGGTTCTCCCCGTGCTTGGACTGTCGGCGAAATGGTGGACCCAGACTCCGGTGTTGATCGCGGTGTTCTGGGGCGGCCTGTGTGCGGTCATCTACGCCGGGCGACACTGGATGCCTTGCGAGGGCGGCAATGCCGAG
>JAIXVN010000189.1 GCA_027483005.1 Verrucomicrobiaceae bacterium | reverse complement strand
CGCAGCAAACCTGCCGGAGTCTCAGTAGCGTGGTCAGCATCTGGATCCGTGCGGCGCCGCTGCCAGCGCTTTTCCGGATCTCGTCGATCCGCTTGCCGCTTTCGCCGAGGATGTCGCGATAGATTTGCCGCTGGTCGGCAGAGAGCTCGCAGTAGTCGTCGATGATCAGCTTCGATGGCAAATCGCTGGCAACCTCCTCCTTGGTTCGACGAAGGATAAACGGCGAGGTTTTCAGCCTGAGTCGCTCGAGTATGACCTTTGGCCTCGGGACTTCCTGCAGCGGAGCCTCGTAACGGTCCTTGAAATCCACCAGGCTTCCTAGCCAGCCCGGCTGGATGAACCTGAAGATCGACCAGAGATCCCGAACGCCGTTCTCGACTGGAGTTCCGCTAAGGGCAATCCGACGTTTGGAACGAAGCTTTGAGATCGCCTTGGCGTGATCAGTGTCTGGATTTCGCATCAGGCTGGCCTCATCCACAGCCACCAGTCGGTATTCCCTCCCAAGATGCCAGGCGAGGTCTCGCGCCAAGGTTCCAAAACTTGTGACAATTACATCCTGATCCGTGATTCGATTGCGCTCCGCATCGCGATGAGCTCCGTGAAGAATCCGGATCGTCCGGCCCGGCGCGAAGCGCTGGAACTCAGCCCGCCAGTTCCCAAGAAGCGATGTCGGGGTCACGATCAAGACCGAGCCTGAGCCTTCATTCTCAGATTCAGATTCGAACACACGCTCGATTGCAGCGATCGTTTGAAGAGTTTTTCCCAGCCCCATGTCGTCGGCCAAGAGCGCTCCACCGAAGCGATCGAGGCGATCCGAGAGCCAGGAAATCCCGTCACGCTGGTAGGGTCGGAGCAAGTCGGCCGTTCCGGCAGCCAAGGTTGTAGAGAGAGGCTCATCAAAACCTTTTAAATTGCTCTTATCCTTAGGATTCAGTGATTTATTACGTAATTCCGATACAATATCCTCAATGGCCTTCGGGCCAACGAAATGACCGTCTTCCTGGCGGATTTTCAGTTCCGAGAGCAGCGGATCGAGCAGATTGGTAGCCTCTTGGTCGAGCACCAGAGTCCGACCGCCAGGGGTGGTTTTGGAGGAGCGCCCGGAACGCAACCACTGGAGAACCTCGGCCCGCGAGACCTTGATGCCAGCATCCGTTTGAAATGAATAATCGAAAGCCAGCCAATCCTGTCCGGAGCCTAGAACCTCAAATCGGGGTCGAACCGCTTGGATGGATCCGGCGGTTTTCTGGAGGCGCGGGCTTTCCTCGATCGTCCAGCGGCTGCGGAGTTCGGGGAGTCGGTGGGCCCAGAAACCGAGGATGGCAGATTCGTTTTGGAGCACGTAAGTCCCGGTGTTTGGCTCCTTGGGGGTGAATCCGGCCGCAACGAGAGAGGCGAGGGCCTCCATTTCCAAGACCGTATCGCGCACCTGCCAAATGCCGTCGCCCCCAGGACGCGGGAAATGAGGGTCATCGAAGTCGCCCGGAAGCAGCGGCGGCAGATCGAGGTAGCGCACGCTGAGGCGGGCGGTGAGTTGCTGAAGGTTGCCATCGAGGCTGAGTCCGAAGGCTGGAACTGCCGGGGTCAGTCGCAGCGTGCCGAGCCAGGAGTCGCCCGGAAATGCGATCCAGTCCTCCCAGATCGAGGCGCGGCGAAGCAGGAGCTTGAGCGGAACCTTGGCTGACTTTCCGGAGAGCCAGCCCGCAAAGACCGGGGCCAGATCGGTCGGCGGCGCCCCGGGGCCGAGTAGAGAGATCCCGGAGTCACTGAGGGTGGCGAATTGCTGACCGATTGAAATGATCGTTTCGCTTGCCTCAAGGAGAGCAAGGTCCCCTTCCCTCACCGGTTGGCCGAGGGCAAGTATGTGGCCCTGGGAAATCTCGATTGGTTCTGAGCCGGAGAGGACTCTCGGATGGTCGCAAAGGGCGATGAGAAACCCCGAAAGCCTGGTCGGATCGAGAGAGAGTGGGATCGGTTTTGTCAGGGAAGTGACACCCTGGAGGATGAGCCAGTGAGCTAGACGTGCATCAGCCGGGTCCGGACTGGAAGATGGGTCGATCGCGACGGTGACAGTGAGTTTTCCCCGACACAGGCTGTCGCGCCAGTTTGGAGGCAGTTTCAGGCAAAAGGCGGGAAGCGGGTCGGTTCGGGTCGGCGGGTTCCCCGGAGGCCTGGCCACTTCCGGAGCCAAGGTTGGGGCGGAGTCGGCAGGTCGCCGGGTCACGAGTGAGAGGCCGGTGGCGACGGCATGGGCGCAGATGGCACCGGTGGCCTGGTTCTCCGGGCAGCCGCATTTCACCTCGAAATGCCCCGGTGCCGGAACTTTCACGCTGTGGCGGATCAGACGGCTGCCTGCCTTCACCGCGCCGGTCCAGCCCTCGGGCGAGGATTTCGCCTGGGAGACCTGGCCGGACTCGAAAAGCGATTTCCCGTCCTTGAAGGCTTTCCAGCCACTGGCGGCCTTGAGGTCGGATTCAGTCCAGTTGGGCATGCGTGGTCAGAGATTTCAGATTTTCAACCACGAATGAAGAGGATGGACACGGATGGGAGAATGGGTTGAGGATAACAGGCTTTTCTATCCAGCTTCGAATTTCGGATTTCGAATTTATCCCCTCCGCGGCTTCCTGGCAGTCATCATGCCCCGATCAGCGGTGGTATCCTGGTAAACGATATCCTCGAACCCGGCTTCCCGGAGATATTCGCGGTATTCAGAAGTGGCGTAACATTTTCCTTGGGTGGAGTGCATCAATAGCGCGGAGTATTCCGCGACGGGTAGTGGTCCGGTCTTATCCTCGTCGATAAAGGCGTCGTGGATGATGAGGAGACCGGTGCTCGGAAGTGCGGCATAGGAAATGGCGAGCAGTTTCCGGACCTCGTCGATATCCCAGTCGTGGAGGACATTGGAAAACAAATGAACATCGCAATCTGCCGGTAGCGGATCCGTGAACATGTCACCTGCGACCACCTGGACCTTGTCCGGATATCCCAGTTCGGCGATACGGGCACGTGCGATGGTTTCCACCGAGGGCTGATCAAACATCACGGCGGTGAGGTGTGGATGATTGGCGACGATCGAGCAGGCATAGATTCCGGAACCGCCGCCGATGTCGAGGACTTTGGAGAAACCGGTGAGGTCGAGGGCCTGGGCCATGGCGGGGCCAAGGAGGCTGCCACGACAATCCATGGCGGCGGTGAACTGTCGGGCGAAGGCTTCATCCTCCATCGAACGATGCCAGTCGGCGGCCTTGTCCTCGTCGTAGCCGCCCCAGTTGGCGGGCCTCCCGCTGCGCAGGACTTTCAGGAAGTCGAGGGTGACGGGACGATCCTTGAGCGAGGCGTAGTAGGCAATGAGCGATGAAGGAGAGTCGGCCACCAGAAAGTCCGCGGCGACGTCGGTGATCGAGAAGCGATCCACCTCGCGGGTGACGAAGCCATTGGCGGTGAAAAGGGTCATCATCACGTCAGCCGGGCGCGGGGCGAAGTCGAAGTGGGCGCAGAGTTCCTCCAGCGTGGAGGGATTTTCGGCCAGCCAGGTGAAAAAGTCGAGATGGACCAGGGCGGCAGTCACCAGATCCGCGCCGTAGAGCCCGTCACGATAGCGGTAGGCGCGCGTGGGGTCGGCGTGT
>JAIXVN010000466.1 GCA_027483005.1 Verrucomicrobiaceae bacterium | reverse complement strand
CGTGGGCAAAGACGAGGACCGGCTTGCGATCCGGACCGGCGAAGCGCTTCGCGTAAATGACCAATCCACGGACGGCGCGCCCGACGTTGTAGAAGTTCATCGTGGCGGTCCCGACGCAGGGATGCTCGGGCCGATCATTCGGTCCGCCCAGGCCTTGCTCGACCGAGGTCACGACCTTGCCGATCGTCCGGCCGCGCAGGCCTCCGGTGCCGAAGGCGAGGGTCTTGAAAAAGCGGTCGTTCAGCTCCTCCCAGTTTCCGCCATCGACCAGTTCAGTGATCGAGCGCAGGGCCAGATCGCCGGCAGCGCCTGCGAGCAGGGCCTCGATGTTGGTTTTGGCGGCGGCCAGAAGCTTGCCTTCGGAGACGGAGGTTTCGAGTCGTAAGGTGAGATCGCTCATTTCGCGCTGGATGATAGTGATCCGAGCAGGCATGGCAATCCCGCCCATGAGAGATCTTTTGAAAGCGGCATTCGCGGCCCGAAATCCCCTGTTGACCCCGCAGACCAATGCGCTGCGGCTGGTGGACGGGGACGGCGATGGCTTTCCAGGGGTGGTGCTGGAGGCTTTCGCCGACCGCTGGCTGGTCTCGACCGATGGGGGACGCTTCCCCGAGGGCTTCGAGCGCGAGGATCTGCCGGTTTACTGGAAACGCCTCGATCAGCATCAGAAGGAGGCGCCGGTCCACGTCTCCGGCCCGCCCGCCGACGCGCCCTTTCTCATCCGGGAGAACTCCGCCGCGTTCGAGATTTCCTTCCAGTCCGGCTACTCGCAGGGCATTTTCCTTGATCAGCGCGACAACCGTGCCGAGGTCCGGCGTCGCCTGGGGCAGGGGATGCGGCTGCTGAACACCTTCGCCTACACCGGAGCCTTCTCGGTCGCTGCGGCTCTCGGCGGCGCGGAAACCACCACGCTCGATCTTTCCCAGCCTTACCTCGACTGGGCGAAGCGGAATTTCTCCCACAATGATCTGGATCCCGCCGGCCATCATTTCTGCAAGGGCGACACCTTTCATTGGCTTCGGCGCTTCGCAAAACAGGGCCGCACCTTCGATGCCATCGTGCTCGATCCGCCGACCTTCTCCCGTGATGAAAAGGGCAAGGTCTTTCGGGTGGAGAGCGATTATGGTGAGCTGGTCAGCCTCGCACTGTCCTGTCTTGAAAAGGGCGGCTGGTTGCTCTGCTGCACCAACTGCCGCAAGCTCTCGCACTTCGAGTTCGAGCGCCAGATCTCGAATGCGTCCACGAAACGTCTCCAGCTTCGGCGCTCGGAAATGCCGGATGATTTCACCGGTGAGCCGTATCTGAAGTCCGTTTGGGTGCAGGCGTGATGGGGAACAGGATCCACCACAAAGAGCACAGAGAACCCAAAGAAAGTGGTCTGAATCTTTGTGGTCTTTGTGTTCCTTGTGGTTAAACAATCTGCGGAACCCTCATGCCATGAAACGCAGCGATGGCCTGGCCGCTCCCATTCATCTTTCCTCCTCCGAGGAGGGCTGGGAAATTGCCTGCCGCCTTGTCAATCAGGCCTTTTTCGACAGCGAGGAATCGAATCGCAGGCTTTGGCGGGCGAAGAAGTTGGGCTCTGTCACAACAATCGTTGCAGGGGTCGGGCTCCGCTGTTAGTGAGAGGCGAATGAAAGTCGGCATCATCGCCAACCCACGCAAGCACGACGCCAGGCAGGCGATTGTCGAACTCCGCGCGGCCTTGTCGCGAAGGGGGATCGACTCGGTGCTGGAAAGCGCCACGGCGGACTGGCTTGAGGAATCAGGAGGAATTCCAGGCAGCGGGTTCGCCGACCTCGTCGATGCCGTCGCCGTGCTTGGTGGCGATGGCACGATGCTGAATGCCGTGGCCTGTCTCGGAGTCTTTGAAAAGCCGGTGGCCGGGATCAATCTTGGCACCCTCGGTTTCCTGACGAGCTGCACCGACGATGAAGTGGATCTTTTCGCCGAGGCGCTTGCCACCGGCTCATTCACCACCACGCGACGGATTCTGTTAGAGGCGGTGGTTTGCCAGGAAGGCAAGCCGCCCGAGTCGTTTTTCGCCTTGAACGAGGTCACTCTGGCCCGTGGTCAGACAGGTCGTCTCGTCTCGGTGTGTGCCACCGTCGATGGCGAGCTTCTCAATCACTACCGCGCCGACGGACTCATCGTCGCCACGCCCACCGGCTCCACCGCCTACTCGCTTTCCGCAGGCGGTCCCTTGATCGCACCAACTTCAGGGGTTTTCGTCATCACTCCGATCTGTCCGCACAGCCTCAGCCAGCGATCACTGGTCCTGTCCGATGAGGTGGAAATCGGTCTTTCGCCGGAGAACACCGATGAGGGTCAGCTCCTCTTCACCGTTGACGGCCGCGACACCGTTCCAATCTCCGCCGACACCCGGATCACCGTCCGCAAGGCTTCACGCGGCTTCCATCTCCTCCGGCTCGAAGGTCGCTCGTTCTACGAAGCACTCCGGCAGAAGCTGAAGTGGCATGGGGGGTGAGGTGGCGTGAACGATCTCAAGCCTGCCGCCCAGGAGCATCGATCACCAGTTCGTTGAACGGCCGATGGCCTGAGCGGGGGCAGGACAAGGTGGGGAGATATCCGGCTCACGATTCGTTCCGGGCCCCCGAGCGCTTTTCCAGCCCGCGAAGTCCCAGTGCCGCTCCGAAGGCTGGCAGGGCGGTGAGGGGCGGGGCCGGTGCGGCTGGAGCATGGGAGGCAAATGACCACTTGTCGTTGTCCTGGCCGACCGCAGCCTTTGCCTCCTCCTTGCCCTGTCCCTTGAAATGAGCGGCCCTCTCTTGACCCGGTTGACCCCGCAACTCCCGGATCTCCGACTCGGCTGAAACGATCTTCCTCCTCCAGTTCCCGTCGTTCCTGGGCCGGGGGGCGTCAAATCAGAAATTAACAATCCTCAAGCGGCAATGCTATCCGCGACCTGCGCTTGAACCGATTGACGAATTTCGATTGTGGATCTGGCGGTTCAGTGAACCCGAAGTCCTCGGCTCCTTCGAAATTCCAGCTTGCCCGTGAGGCTCAGGTCGGACTTCAAGATGGAAGATAAGAACTCGGCCCGATCTTCGATTTCGTGGGAGTCCAACCGGTCGTTGCTTTGTGGGTCCTTGATCCGCCAGGCGGTCCCGTCGGTACGCAGGTACTTCGACAAGGCGGAGGCTTCTCCCTTCTCACGCGGAAACACATGGAAGAAGTCGCTGTTGGTATCGCCGCAATGACATCCACAGCACGAATTGAGCGAAACCGTCCGTCGCAGTTCCGGATCCCTCATCGCCCAGCCATTCCAGTGGTCCTCTGGTTGACGCGCAGGAAGGGCGAAGGTGCCCACCGCCATTTCCTTTCGTGAGACCTTGAGGGTGGCCGGCAGGGCGATCTGGATTGGCAGGCGCTCCTTGATGACCTTGTCACGAAGTTCGATTTCCTGCTTGCTGCGCTGCCGGGCCGCCTCGTCTTCCAGCCATTGGGTCAGTTCACGATTGGCTGGTTTTTTCTCATCAAAGAACTCGGCTGCGGGGGCTCCAGGCAGGACTGCTGGGGACAGGTTGCCCTCACGAACCGCGAACTCGCGAAACTCCCGCACCTTGCCGGTGACTCCATCATTGATTCTGAGCCGCAGCAGCTGCATGGAGTTTCCAACCGCATCCTGATTCAGGTGTTCCAACACGGTGGGAGGTTTTTCAGGAGCAGGTGGAAGCGGGTTTCCTGTCTTCTCTGGCCGCTTGTCAATGAAGCATCTCGAAAGGGTCGCGAGTGCATCGAGATAGGCACCATCGAACGCCTTGTGCTCACCCAACGCGTGCCAGGCAATCGCCCAATCGAGTCGCCGGCCTTCCTTCGATGCATCCAGGCCGTATTCCGCGATCAGGGTGAGCCCGGGTTCCGCGACGCGGTCGTTTCCATCCACCAAACAGTAAACCAGTCGAGCCTCGCCCGCCGTGCTGTCCACTGTGGAGTTGCTGCCGTAGTAACCGCCGGAGCCTGATTTGGGCGCGATGGGAAGCCCCAGATCCATCCGGTTGACGATGGCAAGAAGCCGGAATGGGGCGTTGGCCAGATTGGGTTTCCAGGGCTCCCGGCTGCCGGGTGCGTATCCGTCCCGCTTCTGCCAGTTCAGGATGATTCGCTCGCTGACTTCCTCGCGCGGTGCTGGTCCCTTCACGGTCGGATCCTGAGGATTTGAAATCTGTCCCCGGCGCCACGAACCCAACCACTCCGCAACCTTCTGAGGGGCCTCTTCCTTTCCAAGTGCCTGCTCCATCAGATGCCCCCACGACCAGATTCCCGGATAGCTTGCCTGAGGTGAATCGACAACCGCCACATCCGTGATCAGCAGTTCCATCGCGGGGTTGATGCGATGGGTTTGAAAATCCACCCCCTTTGCTGCGACAACGGAGGCGAGGAGGATCAGGGTCTTGCGGTAGAGTGCGTGCATGGTCACGGAGGAGGTTCGAGAAGATCGACGCCTCCGCGTCCGTTTCTATTCACGCTTTTTTCAAACCCACTGACGCGAATCCATCAGTTCAGGCCCCCGGGGCCGTTCTGGCTGAAATGTCTGGGGCTGATCAATTCGAGATCTGAGGCGACGGGTGAGGTTCCGCGACGAATCCCGGAGGATGGGAAATCAAGAATTCCAACCACGAATGAACACGAATGGACACGAATTTCAGATCGCGACGCGACGGTATTCGAGTTTGGGATTTTTGAGATTGATGATGATGATGGCCAGGCGGTGACCTGCGATCTTCAGATAGTTCATGACCTGACCGACTTCGATCTGGGTGATGCGGTCGATTGTCTTGGCTTCCACAACGATTTTTCCGTAAGCGATCAAATCGGGAATGTACTCACCCGCAATGATGCCTTTGTATTCCACTGGGTAGCGAAGTTGCTGGGCATAAGGAATGCCTCTCAACTCAAACTCACGTGCCAGGGCATTCTCATATATCTTCTCGCTCAGCCCCGGTCCCACGTGCTTCACGACCTCAAACGCGCAGCTCATCACGGCGTAGGCCTCTTCCTTGAATAGAACATTCGTGTCCATTCGTGAAATTCGTGGTTCTACTTCTCAATGAAATCCCTTCGATCACGAGAGCGGACTGAAAGAACGACCGGGATGCCGGGAGCGGGGTGCTTTTCGCGATACTTGTTCTTCAGGAACTGCTCGTAGCTGGCCGGCATGAGCTTCTTGTCGTTGACGAAGAGGATCAGCGTGGGGACTGGGATGACGCTGTATTTCTCGTTCAGGCCGGTGGTGGCGTAGTAAAGTTTGAGGCGCTTGGCGGTCTTGCGGTCCGACGGCGGAGGATTGGTCGTGAAGGCTCCGTGGAGGATGCGGTTCAGTGCGCCGGTGCTCGGCATATTTTTCGAGCTGTCGCGGATCTTCAGGGATTCCTTGAGCACGTGATCGACCGCCTGTCCTTTCTTGGCCGAGGTGACGACGAAGGGGGCGTAGGAAAGGAAGAAGAGTTCGCGCTTCACGTGCTCGGTGGCCTCTTCCAGACGGGCTCCGCGCGGGGCGTCCGGGTGATAGAGGTCAAACTTGTTCAACACGATGAGGCAGGGCTTTTTCTCCTCCATGATGAACTGGGCGATCTTGCGGTCCATGGCGGTGATGCCGGAGGCGAGGTCAATGACCAGCACGCAGAGGTCGGCGCGACGAATGGCCTTTTCCGATCGCATGGCGGAGAAGACCTCGACCGAGGAATCCCGCTTGGCCCGCGGGCGGAGGCCGGCGGTGTCGATGAGGGTGAAGTTTTCCCCGGCGAAGGAGTAGGGGAGATCGACCGCGTCGCGGGTGGTGCCGGCGATTTCGGAGACGATGGTGCGCTCGTCCTTGAGGATGGCGTTGATGAGCGAGGACTTTCCGGCGTTGGGCTTGCCGACGATGGCGAGCTTGATGCCGGCCGCTTCGGCGACTTCGGCGACGGCCTCGACCTCGGCGGCGAGGGGCGCGAGGATGCGGTCGATTTCCTCGGTGAGGAGGCTGAAATTCCGCCCGTGCTCGGCGGAGACCGCAATGCCATCCCCGAGGCCGAGACCGGCGAAGTCGCCGTAAACACTCTCGTGCTTGTCATGATCGACCTTGTTCAGGACGAGCCGGACCGGTGGCTTGGCCTTGCGGAGCTTCTGGCCGAGGGCCTGGTCGATCGGGCTGAGGCCTTCCTGGCCATCGACGACGAAGAGGATCAGGTCGGCCGTTTCCATGGCGATGTCCGCCTCGATCTGGACCTGGGCGCCAAATCCGTCATCGAGGGACGCGCCGATGCCACCGGTGTCGATGATGGTGCAGGGGTGGTTCGTCAGGGCGCAGGGCGCGGAAATGCGGTCGCGGGTGACGCCGGGTTGGTCGTGGACGATGGCGATGCGTCGTCCGGCGAGGCGGTTGAAGATGGCGGATTTCCCGACGTTGGGACGTCCGACGATGGCGACAGTAGGCATGGCGGAGGATTGGCCATTCGGCGACATACGTCCACCCCGGATGCAAGAACTTCCTGGAAAGAATCCGGAGGGGAGGGGAGAAAGCGAATTTTCCAGAGCCCAACTCCACGCTCGCCAGCGGGTTGGACCCTGTCTAGGATCTCCGGACGATGATTTTGGGACTCTTTGAACCCTCCGGATTGATTGAGCAGGGCGGCCCGCTGGTGTGGGTGCTGCTGGCGCTGGCCTTTGTGGGATCGGTGTGCGTGGTGGAGCGGCTGTTTTTCTTCCACCGGGCGCGGATCAATGTCGGCGATCTGCTGGTGGGGCTGTCGAACCACGTCCGCCGCAAGGCCTTTGCGGAGGCCCAGCACGAGGCGGCGCGGGCTCCGGGACCTGTGGCGCGGGTGGCTCACGCGGCCTTGCTTCGACACTACCTGCCCCGTCCGGACCTGCGGGATGTGACCCAGGAGGCGGGTCAGCTCGAGGTGCCCCGGATTGAAAAGAACATCCGGACCATCCTGGCGGTGGCCTTGCTGGCTCCGCTGGTGGGGATGCTGGGAACCCTGCTGGGAATGGTCGAAACCTTCAAACGGGTCAGTGAGCAAGGTGGCTTCGCTGGACCCGCCGAGCTGGCGGGTGGCGTTTTCCAGGCGCTGATCACCTCGGTCATCGGCCTGACGGTCGCGGTGCCGATGTATCTGGCCTATCTGTATTTCCTGGGGCGTGCGAAGCGTCTGGCCCATCGGATCGAGCGGGCCGGGATTGAAATGGTGAACCTGATCTCCGATGCCCGTGAGGAGGGCGCGATCGTGTCGTTCCGCGAGGAGGTCGAGGCACGTCGGCGCGGAAACCGGAAGGAAAAACAGGAGGGCGCGTCTTGAAACTGGAACTCACCCTGCCGGAGCGGCCTGGATTTCTCCACGCGGTGCCGCTTTTCAACCTCTTTGCCCTGCTGCTGATGTTCTTCGTGCTGGGGCCGTCGCTGGTGCTCCAGTCCGGCGTGGCGGTCGAGTTGCCGCCCTCGCGTTTCCAGATGGAACGCTTCAGCGGGGCCCTGGCGGTCACCCTGGGGCCGGGACAGCCACCGCAGATTTACTTCGGTCGGGAATCCACCAGCCTCGATGGTCTCGGCAAGCTGCTGGATGACAGGCGAGGCAGCGCCCAAGGCACCATCCTGCTGCGAACCGATGCCGGGACTCCGGTGGGTCTGGAGCGCGAGGTGGCCGAAGTCATCTTGAGAAAGGGCTACCGTCTGATGATGGTGGGTCGGCCGATCCAGGCCGGGGATGCCAGCTCGTCCAGGGAACCGAAACCGTGAGCGGAAAGAAACGAGAGCAGACCGATCGCGAATGCGGCCTGACGTTTTCCTGGAGGACTCCGGAGACGTCGGGCGCGAGAACCTGTGCGGCGGTGGTGGTGGTCTCGCTGCTTTCCATCGGCATTCTCGGAGCGATCCGGGTGAGGATCATGCCTCTGCCCAGGATCATCGAGCGTCACGCCAGTGTCTTGATGATTCCTAACGGACCGGAAGGGGCCCTGTGGTCGGTGAGTGTCGATGAGCAGGGGCCGTTTCCCGCCAGGTATGAGGTGGGCAGGGACCCGGTAATCCTCGGGCACGAGAAGGCGGTTCTCGCCCAAACCAGGAAATGGACGCCTTCGCGGCCTGCGCTTCGCGATCTGCCGGTCGAGTCCGGACCTCCTGCCGTACCGGTGAGCCTCCGCGGCGAGCGGTTCTTTCCAGAAGAGCAGGCCCCGATGGCCCAGCTGGCCACCTCGCCGCTCAATCCTCTTGTCCCGACGCTGCGGTCGCTGTCGCAAGTGCCGCTGGAAGCCTGGCCTTCGGAGTTTCCGGACTGTGACGATGAGATTCCGGCAGCAGTGGCGGCGAAGCCATGGCGCTTCATGGTGGAAATCGGGCCCGCCGGGAGGGTGCTTCATCAACAGCCGCTCGAACGTGCGGACGATGAGGCGACGGCCGCCGCGATCCAAAGTCTGGCGCGCTGGATCGGTCGCGTGAAGTTCGGTCCCTCGGCCAAGCCGGGTTGGATCGGGGTCGAGGTGGTTTTCACTCGTGGACAATGATGGACCTGCTGCTGCCAGAATTCGTGCTTTGGGCGCTGCTGGTGCCGATGGGCCTGATCGGTCTCCTGACACTCGCCTCGAGGCTGTCCCAGCGCGCGGGCGAGCGGCGGGCGGTGCGCGGACGAATCATCTGTCGGCTCTGCCTGCATGCCTTCGAGGACCATGGGACTGCGACCCTTCCCGAGTGCCCCGGCTGTGGCGCGATGAACGAGCGCGGCCGGAGCCGGCGGCTCGGATGAGGGCTTGCGTCCCGGTTGGCAGCTCCTCATGCTCCCCGCACGCTTTCTGCGACCTTCTTAACAAACCATGAGCGAACGACGCGTCGTCATCACCGGCATTGGGTGTGTATCCCCCCTTGGAAATGATCTGAACACCACCTGGGAGGGCATGAAAGCCGGCCGCAGCGGGATTGGAACGATCACCCTTCTCGATCCCGCACCATACGACTGCAAGATCGCCGGTGAGGTGAAGAATTTCAGCCCTGACCAGTACTTCCGGGTGCCGAAGGATTCCCGTCGGGCCGACCGCTATGTCCAGTTCGCGGTGGCGGCGTCGAAGATGGCCTTCGAGGATTCCGGTCTCGATGTCTCCACGGTCGATCCCCGGCGGATCGGGGTGATGGTGGGCTCCGGCATCGGCGGCTTGTCCACTCTGGAACGTGAGCATGAGGTCTGTCTCGGAAAGGGACCGAAGCGCGTGTCGCCCTTCACCATCCCGATGATGATCTCGAACATCGCCAGCGGCATCATCTCCATGGAGTTCGGCCTCCTGGGACCGAACATGGCCATCGTCACGGCCTGTGCGACCTCGAATCACAACATCGGTGAGGCCTGGCGGATCATCAAGTTTGGCGACGCCGATGGCTTCCTCTGCGGCGGTGCCGAATCGACCGTTCTTCCGATGGGGCTCGCCGGATTCTCCAACATGAAGGCTCTCAGCACCCGCAACGACGAGCCCGAACGGGCGTCGCGGCCGTTCGATGTCGATCGCGATGGCTTCGTGATGGGCGAGGGGGCCGGGGTGATCATGATCGAGGAACTCGAGCACGCCCGGAAGCGTGGTGCCAGGATCTACGCGGAACTCATCGGCTACGGCGTGAGTGCCGATGCCTACCACCTCAGCGCTCCGTCGCCGGATGGTTCCGGACCGGCCTACGCCATCGAAATGTCACTCCGCCACGGCAAGATCAACCCGAACGAGGTCCAGTATCTCAACGCCCATGCCACCTCGACCGGACTCGGCGACGTGGCGGAGGCGAAGGCGATCAAGCTGGCCTTCGGAGACCACACGAAGAATGGCCTGATGGTCAGCTCCACCAAGTCGATGACCGGGCACATGCTCGGAGCGGCGGGCGGCATCGAGCTCATCGCCAGCGTGATGGCCATTCATGACGGCGTGGTGCCTCCGACCATCAATGTCGAAAACCAGGACCCCGAATGCGATCTCGACGTGGTGCCGAACGTGGCCCGCGAGGCGAAGATCGATGTGGCCCTGAGCAACAGCTTCGGCTTCGGCGGTCACAACGCCTCGGTGCTGGTCAAACGCTACGCCTGATCCATGGAACGCCCGCTCCATCGCCATCGGCTGATCGTCCCCTTTGGCGATACGGATGCGAGCGGCTGGATGCATTTTCCCAACGTGTTCCGCTACGTCGAGGCGGCGGAACACGAGTTTCTCCGCGCCTCCGGACTGCTGGTGTTTGACCGCGCCCAGGGCGGCTGGCCGAAGGTCCATGTCGATTGCGATTACAAGCGTCCGCTGCTGACCGGAGACGAGATCGAGGTCCAGCTCGCCGTTTCAAGAGTCGGCGCGGCGGCCGTGAACTGGAGCTTCGAGGTCTGGAAAGCGGGCGAGCTTTCCTCGTCGGGAACGTTTGTCACCGTCCGGGTGGGAAACGACGGCCGGCCCGCCGAGATCGACGAACCGACCCGTCGGGCGCTGCTTGGCGAGTGATCAGACGAAGCGGATGGTCAGCGGGTAACGGTGCCACTCGCCGCGTTGGGCGGCGACGGCGGCGAGGATCTCCGCCACCAGGGCGAGGATGCCGAGGATCATCATCACCGGCACCAGCAGGATGCCGATGACGAAGAACATCAGGGCGAAGGTGATGACTCCGAGTCCAGTCATCACCAGCATCAGGGTGAGTTGGAAATTGAGCGACTCCCGGCCATGATGGTCCACGTAGCGCGAGCTGTCCTTTTTCACCAGCCAGAGGATGAGGGGGCCGAGAAAGCCTGTTAGAATGCCGAGCAGATGGCAGAGCATGCCGAGCGTGCGCTCCTCCTCCGTCGAGCCGAGGCCCTGCTGGGGAACCTGGACATGAGGAGCCATTGGCGGCGGCGCGCAGGGTGTCGGTGGAACGGACGAATCGCCAGGGGGCTTGGGAGGGAACGACTCGTTCATGGCTTGGCAGCTTCGAAGAATTTCACGAGGTCCGCCCGGCACTTGGTGAGATCCGGCGGATTCAGATAGAACATGTGGCCTCCGTCATAGTGGGTGAACGAGATGTTCGACTGCTGGGCGGCAGGCAGTCCGAACAGGTGGCGGAACGAGTAGGAAATGCCGTCCGGAGGAGTGGCGAGATCGGCATGCCCGCACATGACGAGCACGCGGAGGTGGGGATTGTCGCGCATGGCCCCGGCGAGGCGTCCGCTGAGGTTCACGTATCCGTTGCTGGCATCCCAGTTCCACGGCTGGACCTTGCTGGTGAGGATTTCGTATGGCTGGTCCTCCTTCCAGCCGAGGTCATGGCTGAGGTAGTCCATCATCGCACTGGAGAAGGCTCCGTAGGCCAGCGAGTAGGAAGGATCGTAGTCGGCCACCGGATTGGCATCGCTGGTCGATCCCCAGGCCACCCGGGCATCGAAGCGGCCGATGACCTTGTGTTCCTTCCGCAGGAGTTCGGCGCGGAACACGGTCGCATCGATCCGCAGATCGTTGGCGAGCCAGGTGGCGGCCTCGATGCCACTGAGCGAGGCGAGTTTGGTGGCCAGCTCGGCACGCCTGGCATCGGGGAGGTCGGTGCCTTGAAGCAGGGCGGTGGAATACTCGCCGAATGCAAACTTGCGCGACTCCTCGACCAGGGCGTTGCGGTCGCCCTTGAGCTTGCCATGGAAATGGGCCACGGCCGTGTAGACCGGCAGGAACACCGGATAAGAAAGATCATCTCCCTCCGAGGCGGAAAGGGTGCGGAAGTCCACCAGGGACGAGAGCATGATCACGCCATTGAGGCTCATGCCGTAGCGCGACTGGAGCTTTCCGGCGAGGCCGGCCACGCGGATGCCGCCGTAGGATTCGCCGAGGATGTACTTGGGCGAGCCCCAGCGGTCGTGCTCGGTGATCCAGCGGCGGACGAAATCCGAGACGGAGTCGATGTCCTCCTCCACGCCATGAAACTCCGACGGCTTGGTGTCCTTTTCCGCGCGGCTGTATCCGGTGGAAACCGGGTCCACGAAGACGAGGTCGCACTGGTCGAGGATGCTCTCCGGGTTGTCGATCAATCGGGCCGGCGGGGCAGGGGCGGTGGTGCCATCACCGGGAATGGCCACCCGCTTCGGGCCCAGCACGCCGAGATGGAGCCAGACGGCGGAGGAACCCGGTCCACCGTTGAAGGCGAAGAGCACCGGGCGCTTCTGCTTGTCGGTGACGTCGCTGCGCTCATAGCTGACATGGAAAATGGAGGCCCGTTCCTTGCCGTCGTCCTGCTTGAGCATCAGCTTGGCGGTGGTGACCTTGTAGGGAATGACCTTCCCGCCGATGGTCACCGAGGCTTCCTTGGTGACGGGCGCTTTGGGCTGGGCTTCCTTTTTCTCCGCAGCTTCCGGCTTGTCGCCTTTTGGCGCATCCTTGGCGGGTTCAGGGGCGGCCGTAGCCATTCCAGTCAGGGCGCAGGCAGTCAGGATCAGGGAGGACAAACGCATCGGGCGGACTGTAACCAGCGAGGGCCGCTTGTCCATGAGACTTGCCCTGACGGATCAAATCGGCTGTGCCGTCACACACTGCCGGGAAACCCGCGCCTTTTCCGCCTGGAAGGCAAGCCGATGACCGGCCAGGCCATCAAGCCCCGGAGGCAGGGCAGACTCACCGCGAAACAGCGAGTCGAGCGCGTCGATCAAGCCATGATCGCCACCGCCATGTCCGGCATAACCGGAGTCGCTCGGCCGGGCGATTTCGACGGGCTCGATGGCTCCCGTGGAGTGATGACGAAGCCACAACTCGGGAGCGCCGGCTTCCCTGTAGGGTTCGCCACCTTTCAGCGCGGCCTGTGTTCCATAAATCTCGATCGCCCGACCGCAGTCGAAGGCGGTCATGGTGTGGGTGGCGGTGACTCCGTTGCTGAGTTCACAGGCCAGGACCTGGTGATCGACCACATCATTGTCGCAATGATAGACGCAGCGCCCCCATGGCGAGGTGCGGAGGAAATCGAGGATCGTGGCATCGTCCGCCTGCTCCCAACCATCCATCACCATGCCCAGCCAGCGGCGCTTTCCGGCGAGGTAATGGTGGGCGTCGTAGAGGCAGCCCGAGGCCGCCGGACATCCGTCGGTGCAGCGCTTCGGCGCTCCGGGCGGAGCATTTTCAACGCGAAACCAGGAGCGGTCGCCATGGCTCGAAATGGAGGCGAGGGGCGCACCGCCGAGCCAGCAGAGCAGGTCGGCATCGTGCGAGCACTTGGCGACGATCATCGGCGTGGAGCCTTCTGCCTTCGACCAATGCCCGCGGACGAATGAATGGGCCTGATGGAAGGGCTCCACTCCCTCGTGAGTGCGGATCGAGATGATCTTTCCGAGCCGGCCACTGTCGATGACCTGCTTGACCGTGGAGTAAAAGGGTGTGTAGCGGAGCACGAAGCAAAGCGCGATGCGGCGCCCCAGCTCACGGGCCCGGCGGTCGATCTCCTCGCAACGTTCCAGGTTTTCGGCGGCCGGCTTTTCGAGGAGCAGGTCGTAGCCGAGTTCGAGCGCGGCCATGGCGTGACCGAAATGCTGGGAGTCCTGGGTGGCGATGATCAGCACATCGGCCAGCTTTCCGGCGGCGAAAAAGGCCTCGTCGGACTCGAAGCGGAGGATGCTCCCATCGGCGGAAAGCCCAGCCACGGCCTCGCGTCGCGCCTCGACCGGGTCCACCGCGGCGGTGAGCCGATAACGGGATGGCAGCGTCGAAATGATCCGTGAGTAGGTGCGCCCCCGTGAGCCACAACCGAGGACGGCGATAGAGAGGAGATCAGGCACAATCCCCTGTTAGGCGGAATGGGATCCGCTGTCGATCCGCTTATTGCTTCCGCTGATCCAGCTTTTGGAGCGAGCGCTGCACATGCTCCTGGACGCTTGGGGGCAACTGGCTGGACTGGATCCAGGTGCGGGCGGCGGCCTCGTCCTGGCGCAGCCAGCCGTCGATCATGCGGCGATAGGTTCCATCGCGTTCGCCCTCGTTGGAAATCTTCGCGATGTAGGAGGCGGCGAGGCTTGGATCCTCTCCGAACGAGTGCCAGACGAACTGCTGGACCACGCGGTCGTTCACGTCGGCCGGATGATTGTCGAGGTAGTTGGCGGCGGCCTTCGGATTCTCAACGGCCAGCGAATTCACAATGCCGCGCAGGGCGTTGCTGCGGACTTCTCCAGTGGGCAGGGCGTTGTAATAGGCCATGGCTCCCGCCTGATCCTTGTCCATCCAGACGGAGATGACATTGTCCATGTTGCGTTGGGAGGCTTCACCCGGATTCGAGATCAACCAGTCGGCCGTGCCCTTGGGATCGAGGGCGGCGAGCTGTTCGGCCACGCGACCCATCGCGCCGTTGCGCAGTTGTTCATCGGAAATCGAAGCGATCCACTCGCGGGCGGACTCCGGTCCCTTGGCGAGGATGTAGGGCAGAAGTCCCGAGAGGGCCTCGCCACGTTCCTCTCCAAAGGGCATCTCGGTCAGGAGTTGGGTGGCCCGCGTCGGATCGGAGCCGGCGATGCCCTTGATGATGCCGGCCATGTAGGGATTGGCGTCTTCCCCCTGGTGATTGGCCTTGGCCCACTGGATCGCGGCCTCCGGATCGTTTGCGGCCCAGGCGCTGAGAATCGTGTTGGTGGCGAATCCGCCGCGGGTGTTTTCCTTGGCGTAGGCCAGCGCGGCCATCGGATCGGACTTCGCCCAGACGGTCAGGAGCATCGAATACTCGGTGAAGCGGTCCTCGGTGATGCCGAGTGAACGGAACTTGTCCACCGCGTCCTTGATTTCAGTCGGATCCAACTGGTCGAGGTAGGCGAGAAAGGCGCGGTTGCGGGCGATCGGGTCGTCCCCACGGATGATGGATTCCAATTTCGCCAGGCGCTCCTCGCGGGTGCCTGCCTGGGAGCCACCGGAATTGCGGGAGCTGGTTCGGTTGGCGCGGCTGCCCGTTTCACTTCCGGATGCCGTGCTGCCGCTCGATCGGGCGGACGGCTGGCCCGACTTTTCCGCCACGGACTCTTTCGAAGCGGTGCTGGAGTTGCTGGAACGACCGGCGAGGAAGGCTCCGACTCCGATGACGGCGACGGCAGCGGCGGTGGTGGCGAAATTGGATTTCATGAAGTCTAGGGGCTAGAACGGTCTGGAAGGCGGGGTTTGTCTGCCGAATTCGCGAGGCTGCTTCAAACGTGTTTCAGCTGGCTGATTTTGCAATCGGCGGTGTGTTCACGATCACCCGTGCATCCGGGTTGTCGCGGAAATAGGCGAAGGCCCAGCCGAGCAGCACCGCCAGCTTGTTGCGGAAGCCGATCAGGAACAGGATGTGGATCAACAGCCACATGATCCAGGCGACGAAGCCCTTGAGACGGAGTTTTCCCGATTTCACCACGGCATGGTTCTTGCCGATGATGGCCATCATGCCCTTGTCGAAATACTTGAACTTCGGACGCAGGCCGTGCTTTTGCTCGCCGAAGCCCTTCCTTTCCAGTCGAGCCTCCTCCTTGAGCAGTTTCGCGATGTGCTGGCCCATCTGCACGGCGGCAGGCGCCACTCCCGGCACGAACTGGTCCTCGCAGTCCTTCATCGAGACGAGGTCACCGGCCACGAAGATGTCTGGAAATCCCGGCAGGGAAAGGTCCGGATTCGGAGTCACCCGGCCTCCCCGGTCGAGTGGGACTCCGAGCATGGCGGTCAGCGGATTCGCCGCGATTCCGGCGGCCCAGATGATGGCTTCGGACTCGAGCACCCGACCATCCTTCAGGTCTAGCTTTCCGGCGCTGACGTTGACCACGCGGGTGTTGGTCCAGACTTCGACGCCGAGCGAGGTCAGGCGCTGCCGGGTGTATTCGCTCTGATCGAGATCGTAGGTTTCCAGAATCCGCTCCGAGCCCTCGATGAGGATGACGCGCAGCTTGCTGGTGTCGATGCGGCGGAAATTGGATTTCAGCGAGCGGTGGATGAGGTCCGCGAAGGCTCCGGCCAGCTCGACTCCGGTGGGGCCTCCGCCGACGATGGCGACGGTCATCAAGCGGCCGCGCTCGACCATGTCGGTCGTCAGTTCCGCGCGCTCGAGATTGGCCAGGACGGTTCGGCGGATTGTCTGGGCATCGGCCAGCGATTTCAGGCCGAGCGTGTGCTTCGCCCATTCGTCGCGACCGAAGTAACCGGTGCGCGCTCCCGCAGCCAGCAGCAGGGTGTCGAAGTTGAAGACGGTCCCGGAACTGCCGACCACCCTCTTGGCGTTTGGATCGATGGAGACGATCTCATCCATCAGCACCGTCACGTTGCGGGCCTTGGCAAGCACCTGGCGGATCGAGCGGGCGATGTCGGGCGCGGCGAGGGAGGCCGTGGCGACCTGGTAGAGGAGAGGTTGGAAAAGGTG
>JAIXVN010000322.1 GCA_027483005.1 Verrucomicrobiaceae bacterium | reverse complement strand
GGCCTACCTCAACTCGATCAACTGGGGCCGCCAGATCCGCGGCATCGAGGAGGCCTCCCGCATTTACCTCGAAAAGCACGCCTCGGAACTCTCCCTCTCAGAGTCCGCCATGCTCGCCGGCATCGTCCGTGGCCCCGATGCCTTCAATCCCTTCCGAAGCCCGGCCGATGCCAAGCGCGAGCGCGACACCACCCTCGAACGCATGGTCACCGCCGAGGCCATCACCCGCCAGGAGGCCGACGCCGCCAAGGCCGAGCCGATCGAGGTCCGACCCAAGTGGCGGCAGAAGTATCAGGAGTCCTACGCCATGGACGCCATCCGCCATGACCTTGAGCTGATCCTTGAAAAGGAGAACATCGAACTCGGCGGCCTGACCATCTCCACCACCATCGACAACCGCATCCAGAAAAAGGGCGAGGAGGCCCTCGACAAGCGCCTGCGCGAGGTCGAGAAAATTTCCGGCTATCCCCACCTCACCCGCGATGCCTGGCTGAAGCAGGCACCCGAGAAACGCGGCGAACCCACCTACCTCCAAGGCAGCGCCGTCGTGGTCGAAAACCACGGCGGAGCCATCCTCGCCGTCATCGGCGGTCGAGATGCCAACGAATCCCGCTTCAACCGCGCCCTCCAGGCCCGGCGCCAGATCGGCTCGCTGTTCAAGCCCTTCGTTTACCTCGCCGCCTTCGACCAGGGACTCCGCCCCGACACCCTCGTCAGCGATGGCCCGATCGAGCGCGGCGAGATCGCCGGAGCTCCCGCCACCTGGCATCCCCATAACTCCGACGGGAAATTCGGCGGCATGAACCCGGCCTCCACCGGACTCATCCGCTCCCGCAACACGATGTCGATCCGCGTCGGCAACCACGCCGGCATGGACAAGGTCCGCGAGGTCTCCCGCCTCGCCGGCTTTGGCGACGAGTTTCCGCCGAAACCCTCCTCCTACCTTGGTTCCTGGGAATCGACTCCATGGAAAGTCGCCTCCGCCTACACGATCTTTCCGAACGACGGAGTCCGATACCGGCCGTACTTGATCCGGGAAATCCGCGACAAGAACAACAACGTCCTCTACGCCACCCCGCCGCTCTCCTACCAGGCCGCCAGCCCGGGCTCTTCTTGGTCGATTTCAAAGATCCTCGTCGAGGTCGCCACCAGCGGCACCGCCGCCGCTGTGAAACGTCTGGGCTTCAACAAGCCCTGCGCGGGCAAGACCGGCACAACCAACGACTTCAAGGACGCCTGGTTCACCGGTTACACCTCCAGCCTCTCCTGCGCCGTCTGGGTCGGCTTCGATACTCCGAAGAAAACCATCCAGGGCGGCTACGGGGCCACCCTCGCCCTGCCGGTCTGGGTCGAGATGATGAAAACCGCCGACCGCCTCGGCTACCGCGCCACGGAGCTGAAATCCAACATCCGTCTCGTCAATGCCCGACTCTGCCGCCAGTCGGGAAAACAGGCCACCGCTGGCTGCGAGGCCGCGGGCACCGCCTACGACGACCGCGTCCCGGCCGACATCGCCAGCGCCGGCCACGATCTCTGCCCGATCCACCCCGCCCGTGCGATCCCGATTGAAGAGGACACACCCGACGCCGCCCCGCCGAAAGCCGTCCTCGTCCGACCCAATGCGCCCCCCCCTCTCCGTGCCCAACCGGTCGAGGAAGAGGACGCACCGCCCTTGAAGGCCATTCCAGTCGAGTAAACGCCGCCAATCTTCCATGTCCACCTGGCGTCCCATTTCCCCCCCTCCCCGCTGGCTGCGCTGGATGCCGACCTGGCTCCATGCCCCGGTGAAATGGGCTCTCGGATTCGGGGTCGTCGGGCTCATCGTCGTTGCCGGCATCGCCTTTTCCTACTTCTGCCTCGCCATGCGCTTCGATCTCGATGAAGTCGCCAGGCTTCCTGCCTCGAACCGTGTGCTCGACCGCACCGGCCGGGAAATCGCCGCCTCCACCGGCACCAGCCGCCGCCTGATCACCCGCGCGGATCTTCCCGACTTCCTCGTGAAAGCCCTCCAGGCCCGCGAGGATGCACGCTTCTACGAACACTCCGGCGTCGATGTCAAAGGGCTGCTGCGCGCCACTTTCCGCAACCTCAAGGATGGAGATTTCACCCAGGGTGCCTCCACCCTGACCATGCAGTTGGTCAAAAACACCTACGAGAACCGCGCGAAATCCATCCACCGCAAGCTCCTTGAAATCGCACTGACCCTCCGCGTCGAATCACGCTACAAGAAGGACGAGATTCTAACAGCCTACCTCAACCGCATCTACTTCGGAGCCGGTTGCCATGGCATCGAGGAGGCCTCCCGCACCTACTTCGGCCGCAGCGTGAAGGACCTCAAAGAGGGCGAGTGCGCCATGATCATCGGCATCATCCGCGGCCCCGTGATCTTCTCGCCCTTCCGCAACTTCAAGGCCGCCGAAGCCCAGCGCAACGAGGTCCTCGACCGGATGATCGCGATGAAATTCATCACTGCCGAAGACAAGGCCCGCATCATCGCCACCCCGATCCGCCTGGTGAAGGAGGACGACCGCGACAACCAGCCCTCCTACGCCCTCCAGGCGATCCGCCGCGAGCTTGATGGCATCCTTGACGAGGAAGAGGTCCACCTCGGCGGCCTCACCATCGTCTCCACCCTCGATGCCGCCTGGCAGGAGCGCCTCGAAACCGAACTCGCCCGCGCCGTCGAGCTGCTGGAAACGGAAAAGTCGTGGAAACACCCCAGCCGCGCCGTCTATGCGGCCGGTCAGCCGATCGACTACGTCCAGTTCGCCGCCACCACCCTGGAAACGAAAAGCGGGGCCATCCTCGCCTTCATCGGGGGACGGGATTTCAAGCACTCCCGACTCGACCGCACCCGCATCCGCCGCGACCTCGGCTCCGCCTTCGAGCCCTTCGTCGCCGCCGCCGCCGCCGAGCGCGGCAAGCTCGTGCTGCCGGGTCGCGCCGTGCAGACCGGTCGCCAGGTCGGCCCCGCCGAGGTCCAGCGCATCGCCAAGCGCTGCGGCATCTCCGGCCCCTTCCTCGACACCGAGGACCTGTTCCGTGGCTCGGTCTCCGCCACACCCATGGAAATGGCCATCGGCCTCTCCACCCTCGGCAACCAGGGGAAGCGCCCCAAGCCCTTCCTCATCCGGGAAATCCGCAACGCCGCCGGAGAAGTCGTTTACACCGCCAAGCCCGACCTCTTCCCCGCCCTCTCGCCCAACGGAGCCAACGAAGCCAAGTCCGTCCTCCAATCCCGCGCCGGCACCAAGTGCTTCACCGGCGCCACCGGCTCCGAACGCGAAGCCTGGACCCTCCGCCTAGGCCCGAAAGGCGCCACCTCCATCTGGATCGGCTTCGACCAACCCCAGGTCATCGCCCCGGAGCCCAGGCTCAAGGCGCTGCTGGATGAGTTCGTGAGTCGCTTGGGGAATGAGTAGAGATTCGGCAGGGACCCGACCTCCGGGCGGTCCGGTGGAGGTGAGCCGCCCCTCCCTTCCGACTGTCGAACGACCCAACAAGCTGCCCCGACCCCATTCAATTTCTAACGGGAAAGCCATCCTGTATTGGGCGAATTGATCTCAGCGACGACTGCTGAACTTCGATCTACGAACTGAATGATCACTCATCACCCGCAGAGCCAACTTGGTGGACAATACGGTCATCCACCCCCGATCCGTAGGGATAAGTCGTGAGGTCATCAGGCAGCAGTCGGAATTTGTCTCGTACATGATGGAAGGAGCTTGATCGCCATTTCAGCGATTCCAACCACACAACGAACGAACGTCCGGGAAAAGGACAGGATTCCACGATTTTCGAGAAGCAACCGATTCGTCGTTGGTGCGCCATCGAACATCCTTGAAGCAACAGTCTTTGGCGATTGCATACTCCGACAACGTCAGGACTTCCGATCCAAAAACTGTAAGAGCTTGATTCTTGGACGAACAGGCTTCATTCCTCTTAGGACACTCACTTTCTCATCAGCGCTGCATCCTTCAGCACTATGGAAATCCTCGGCTCAAATTCCGCCGAGCGCCCGTCGGGATAGCAGCAATACGAGGGCGAAAGGATCAGGCTCGGCGGGTGGTCGATCAGGTAGCGGTTCCAGTGGGACTCATCATGCCAGCGGGCGACGATTCCGTTCCGGTCGTCTTCGTCAATCTTCTCAGCCAGATGACGGACCGCTCTCAGGTAATCGGCTGTTTTTCCACCCTGGCAGGCTCCACAGAAGTATCGGCTGCCTTCGTTTGCTGCAATGAAGGCGGTGGATTGGCGCCGAGTCTCGTAAGTGAATTTCTCCCTCGGCTTGTCGTAATAGCCGGGATGGATCACCCCGACGAGATCGCTAAGGATTTCCTCTCCCACCTGCATGGTCACCCGCATGTCGGCATCGAGATAATAAAGATAGTTCATTTCCGTGAACTCCGCTGCATGCTCCCGGAAGATCGAGTATCGCCGAATCGCCATGCCTGGCCATGCTGAGTGCTCCACCCGGACCACCTTCAAGCCGGGGGCTGCTGGATAGTCGCCATCTGTGAAAAGAAACACCGTCACATCATGGCCAGGGAGGAAGTTCCTCCGAATGGACCGGATCAAGGGACCGGCGTAGATGCGGTAGTTGGCTGTCGCGATGATCGCCACGCCGATCTTTTTCGGTTCGGGCGCTCGCGGCTTCTCGATCCCTCGCTCCAGCACCGATGAAACATCCTCAGGTCTGGCTCCGGCATCCCACTTCAGATAGAGTTCCTCGCCAGCCCTAACTCCTGAATTTGGCAGCCCGGCGCGATAGTCCAGCGCCCTCGGCAGAGGACCACCCATCGGCCACTCACGGATCATCAACCGGGCTTCTTGGGTGTAGCCCAATGCCCTCACCTGATCCACTTCCCACCCATGGAGCTCGCCACGCATCACCAGATAGCCGGGCAGGGTTTCACAGCCCTTCAGCCAATCCGCTGCCTGCACCCACTGCCCCAGCCTGACGCTGTCCACCTCTTCTTCGGCCAAGGCCTGATGAAAATCCGCTGCCGTTCCGCCGATCATTTTCAGATCGGGAAATTTCTCTCCCATCCAATCCACTGTCCCAAGTC
>JAIXVN010000354.1 GCA_027483005.1 Verrucomicrobiaceae bacterium | reverse complement strand
CGACGCGGGACACCGAAAGACCCACCGAAATGGCGGGACGGATGCCCTGGTAGAAAAGATCGGTTTCGAGGTAGATCTGGCCGTCGGTGATCGAGATCACGTTGGTCGGAATGTAAGCGGACACGTCGCCGGCCTGGGTCTCGATGATCGGAAGCGCGGTGAGCGAACCGCCACCGGCCGCGTCGGTGAGACGGGCGGAGCGTTCCAGCAAGCGGGAGTGGAGGTAGAACACGTCACCCGGATAGGCTTCGCGGCCGGATGGGCGCTTGAGGATCAGCGACACCTGGCGGAAGGCGACGGCGTGCTTGGAGAGGTCATCGAACACGATGAGGCAGTCCTGGCCTTCGTCCATGAGGAACTCGGCGATGGCGCAACCGGCATACGGGGCGAGGAACTGCATCGCAGCGGCGTCCGAAGCGGAGGCGGAAACGATCGTGGTGTATTCCATGGCACCCGCGTCTTCGAGGGTCTTCTGGATACGGGCGACGTTCGAGAGCTTCTGGCCGATGGCGACGTAGATGCAATACATCGGCTTGTGGTTCTGCAGCTTGCCCTGTTCGGCGGCCTTGTTCTGCTGAGCCTGGGAAATGATGGTGTCGACGGCGATGGTCGTCTTGCCGGTGGCGCGGTCACCGATGATGAGCTCACGCTGGCCGCGGCCGATCGGGATCATCGCGTCGATCGACATGATGCCGGTCTGGACGGGGACGGAAACGGACTTCCGCTTGATGATGCCGGGAGCGATTTTCTCCATCGGGTAGTAGGCGGAGGCGGCGATGTCGCCCTTGCCGTCGATCGGAGCGCCCAGGGCGTTGACCACGCGGCCGAGGACGGCGCGACCGACAGGAACCGAAAGCAGCTTGCCGGTGGTGGAGCACTGGTCGCCTTCGCGGATCAAGTTGTAGTTGCCGAGAAGCACGACGCCGACCTCACCTTCTTCAAGGTTCAGCGCGATGCCGGTCACCCCACCGGGGAACTCGATCATTTCGTTGAGCATCACGTCGGAAAGGCCTTCCACCTTCGCCACGCCGTCACCGACTTCGCGGACGGTGCCGACATTGCTCTTGTTGACGGAGGTCGCGACGTTGGCGATTTCCTGTTCCAGTTCCTGAAGGATGCTGCTCATTTGGGAGTGTTCAGTTAGAAGTTTGAAGATTGAAGCGTGGTCGGAGGGGCCGGATCAGAAGGCTTGGGCGAGGCGGTCGAGGCGACCTTGGACGGAACCGTCCCAGACGTCGTTGCCGACGCGGACCTTGAGACCGCCGAGGAGTTCGGGAGTGACCTTGTAGGAGAAGGAGAGGTCGTTGCCATACTTGGTGGCAAGACCGGCCGCGACGCGGTCGCGGGAGGCGGGATCGAGTTCGGTGGCGCTTTCGATCACGACCTCGCGACGCTCGACATCGAGTCGGGTCAGACGCTTGAGCGACTGGAGGATGCCGCGGTAATCGCGGGGCTTGGTCTCGACGATCCGGCGGACCGCAGTGGAGAGCTTGGCCTCATCCAGGCGACCGCCGGTCTGGCAGAGCCGGAAAATGCGGCGTGCGGCGGCGGCGGCGGTCTTTGAGATCTTCATGGCGCGTCAGGAAAGGGTCGGAAAATCAGGCTTCGACCTTGGTGAGGGCCTCGTCGTTGATGCGCTTCTGGTCGTCGGTGTTGAGGACCTTGCCGGTGACCTGGGCGGTGGTGGCGGTGACCAGGCGACCGAACTCGCGCTTGAGTTCGGCCTTGATGAGATCGCGCTCGGCCTTGGCGGCAGCCTCGGCCTTGGCGAGGATCTGCTGGGCGGAGGCGATGGCTTCCTGGGCCTTGCGGTCGGAGAGAATGGCGGCGCTTTCCTTGGCTTCGTTGACCAGGCGCTGGGCTTCCTCATTGGCCTTGGCGATGGCCTCGGCGGTGTTCTTTTCGGAATCGGCCAGCTGCTTCTGGATCTTGATCAGGTTGGCCTCGCCCTCGGCGATGCGGCCTTTGCGCTGCTCAAGCATGGCCTGGATCGGTCCGAAGGCGAACTTGTAGAGAACGCCAGCAAAGATCAGGAAACCAATTGACTGGGAAAAAAACAACTGACCCTGCAATCCGAACTGCTCTTTGATGGTAGCTCCTGTTTCCTTGAGGCCCTCAAGGACACCAGCACTGGCGAGAATGGTCGTGATTTCCATGTTAGACGAAGTTGGAGAGGGTAGATGAAAAAGAGGGAAGCTGGAGAAGCGGTCCCCCGCTTCTCCAGCAGTGGACTTACTTGCCCATCAGGATCGTGATGATGAGCGCTCCTTCGGCGAGAGCGGCGCTCAGAAGAGACTGGACCAGCACTTTGCCGGAAGCACCCGGGTTGCGACCAACAGCTTCAGCGGCCTTGTAGCCGATGAGTCCGAGGGCGAGGGTGGCTCCGAGGGCGGCGCCAGCAATACCAATGTTACCTGTCATGTCTTAGTCGGTTGTTGTTTTTCAGTGGTTTGGGAGCCCCCGCAGTCTTTGCCACGGTCCGGATCCCAAAAGTGTTTGTCAATGAGCGTGCTCTTCGTCGTGCTTGCACATCAAGGCGGTGAATACTGCGGTGAGGAGCATGAAAACGAGCGCCTGGATGGCACCCACCATCAATTCTAGGAAATAGAATGGCAGCGCGGTGAGCCATCCGAATTTTCCACCCATGTTCACCATCATTTCCAGCAAAGACTCTCCGGCGTAAACGTTTCCAAAAAGTCGGAAGGTCAATGAGACGGGCCTGATCATGATTGAGATGACCTCAAGAAAGCCAACAAGGAAGAAAATGACGAGCAGCAGGAGCTTCATCGGGCCTTTGCCCTCTCCCTGATAAAGGAAGATGTGACTGAGAAAGCCGCCGACACCGTTCGATTTGATCGACCATGCAAGCCAAAGGACGAAGAAGATGCAGGCCAAGCCAAGCGTCATGTTGAGGTCCGCATTGGCACCGCGAATCAGTGGCAACCATCCTTCGTGGCCGTGGGAATCTGTCGTATGCCAGCCAATCGTGCCCACACCGGGAAGCAGTCCCATCCAATTCATGGTGAGGATGAAAAGAAAGACAGACCCAAAGAACCAGAATGTGCGCTTCGCAAGGTCTTCCCCGAGGATTCCAGCCAAGAAATCCTGAAGGCTCTCAACCACAAACTCGACGAGATTCTGCAGGCCAGTTGGAACCAGACTGATCTTCCTAACGGAAAGCTGGGCAATCAGGATCACGACTGCGGCAACCAGCCACATGGCGATCATGGAGTTGGTCACTTTGAACCAGCCGAGATCGAAGACCACGGGCGCATTCATCGGAAGGCCATGGTGACCAGCAGCTTCGCTCGCATTTGAGGCAAGTGATACGGCAAGCCAGGTGGTGGAGGTAAGAGCGAGAAAGCGCATTCGAAATGGCCGCGCGTGGAAACGGCGGAGCGGTGATAAAGGAGGCCCCGACCGGGGTGCAAGGCCTATTTGTGAAAAATTTCACAAGCTCCGTAGAGGGTTTG
>JAIXVN010000140.1 GCA_027483005.1 Verrucomicrobiaceae bacterium | reverse complement strand
TTCTTCGTTCTGACCGGACTGGCGATCGAGGTCGAGAGTTGCGAAACCACAAGCAGATGCGTTGAGTGCGGATGCCAGCGAACGGAGAGAATTCGCTATTGGTTCGTTTGGGGCAGTCAGGGATCAAATCTGACTGAGTACACGCAGCCATCTCGATTTCTAAAGGATTTCCCTGAATTCAAATGTGATCACCACTGGAGTGACCAGGCACAAACCGAACAGAAGATCTGGGACAGCCCAGTGATCGGTTTGGGCCACACTCGAGCAATGGTACGCATATGGAGGGGAGGATCTTGGCAACCTATCTGGGAGCGATACGAAGACGATGAGGCCTATCGGGATTCAATTCATGAGCTGCTTGAGACTGGGATTGCGACAAGGGAACGACTGGTCGCTCTAGCAAACGAATCAGGGCATCCGCAAGAGGACGCTCGCACGCCCGAGGAAGAAGCGATCCTCAAGACACTCTATCCTGAGAGTGTATCGAAGAAAGCCTTCAAGCCCCGAGAACTGAACTTCTCTGAGATCTTTGCTCGAAAAAGCGCTCGCCCTTCGATCTAGGTTATAGGTCAACCTCGACACAGCGGACTCAATCTCCCCCTCCGCATTCTCCGCGACTCTGCGAGAGACTCCCATCCAGGGAACTGTCCATTCATTCGACCTGCGTTGGAAAGCGACCCGCCCCCATCCGGCCCCTCCGGAGGCCGGGTCCCTGCCTCTTCCTTGAAACTGAAAACTTGACCCTGAAAACTCTCTTCCCCCCCGCCCGCTTTCGCCCTAAGCCCTGCGCGTGGTTCGCAACCTGCGGCTTTTGGACTTCCGATGCTTCTCCGGGCTCTCGATCGAGCTGCCTCCGGCGGGCGGGATGTTCCTTGGCGAGAATGCCCAGGGAAAGACCTCGATCCTTGAGGCGATCTGCGTGCTGACCCGCCTGCAATCGCCCCGAACGCGACGGATGGCGACCCTTGCCAAACTCGGCGGCGGCAGCTTCGGCATCGCCGGTGAAGCCTGGGGACAGGAGCGACGCGTCCGTTTCTCGAAAGACGGGCTCCAGCTGAAGGTCGATGGCGAAGCGCGCGATGGCCAGAGCAGCTACCTCCTCGACGGCGGACTGGTCGTGTGGATGGGAAACGAGGACCTCGAACTCGTCCGCGGGCCGGGTGAGGTGCGGCGCCGCTACCTCGATTTCCTCGGCAGCCAGCTCGATCCGAACTACCGCCGGGCTTGGTCGCGCTACAAGCGGGCGCTGAAATCCAAAAGCCTGCTCCTCAAGGAATCCCGACCGCGCGATGCCGAGATCGCGTCGTATGAGGAAATCCTGATCGAGCACGGCACCGAGCTGATGGAAAGCCGGGCAAAGCTCATCGCCGCCCTCGAACCTCTCGCCGCCGAGGCCCAGCTCGCGGTCAGTGGCAAGGACGAGCCGCTCACCCTCACCTACCTCCCCGGCAGCGGCCCCTGCCTGCGCACCTCCCTGCTCCAGGCCCGCGAGCGCGAGCAGCGGATGCGGCAGTGCGTGGTCGGCCCGCATCGCGATGACCTTTCGCTGCGCCTCCACGGCATGGCCGCCTCGGATTTCGCCAGCGAGGGTCAGCAACGCACCCTTGCCCTCGCCCTCAAGCTCGCCCAGGGCAAGCTGTTAGAGCAACTCGGCGGCAAGCTTCCGATCTATCTCATGGACGACATTTTCGGCGAACTCGATCCCGCCCGCCGCAACGCGCTCATGAGCCACCTTCCCGAAAAGGCCCAGAAGTGGATCACCACCACCACCCTCGACTGGCTCCACGAAACTCCGGAGCTTGCCGGGCTCGCGAGGTTCAACGTGAAGGAAGGCAGCGTGGCATAGCCCCTGGACTGCGGTGACTTGTCACCGCAGTCCAAGGAAGACAGTCATCTGCCTCTCCTCAGAGACCGGACTTCTGAACCACGGCCCGCAGCTGGACCTGAAACTCGGCGATGTCCTCCGGAGTCGGTCGATAACCCGGCGTATCGGGATCGAGGCCTGGTCGGCCGGTTTGATCGAGCATCCACACACCGGTCTGGCCATCACTGAAGGTGACGCGACCACTGATCAGGGCACCCGGCAGAGCGAGATGATCCATTTCCACCACCACCTTGCCCGTGGGAACGGGAGCGGCGACCGGCTCCTCGACCTTCTTCTCGGGCTCCTTCGCTTCTTCGAGAAGCTCCAGCTTCAGATCGAGCACGATGAAGCGGGTGTCCATGTAGGTGACCGTGAGGTCGAAATCCTCCTTCAAGCGGCACTGGAGGTCCGACATGGTCGCCCCTTCGGCGGCCCAGCGGACCAGGGCATCCTTTTGCTCGCCTGTAAGTTTGCTGCTGCTGAACATGGAGGGGTTGTGGTCCGGGTTGATTTCTTTTCCAAGCCTCAAGAACAGGGGATTTCACGAAACCTCCCCCGGTCATCAAAAAGGGCCCATGCCGACGCATGAGCCCCTCATGGTTCGAAAGGAAATGAAGGCCGGGAAACTCAGTTTCCGCCGCGACGGCCACCGCCGAAGCCACCTCGACCGCCAAAGCCGCGGCCGCCACCTTCCTGGAGGCGCTGCTTGGCTTCGTCACTGATCGTGGTGGACGACTGGATGTAGGCCTTGGCGGCTTCCGGATCGGTCTGCATCCACTGCATGGCAGCCACTCCGACCGCACGTTGGCGATCGCCCTCGTCGGTGATGGATTCGGCCAAGCTGATCACGGACTTGGGATCGGATGAGCGGTTGCTCCATACGTAGGCCTGGGTGGCCTGGTCACGGGCTTCACCGGCCGGCTGGGAAGTGAGGTAGGAAAGCGCACCGGCATCATCCTGGCGGGCCCAGTTGCCCATCAGTTCGCGCATGGCACGTCCGGAGGCTTCCGCGTTCTGGGTGGCCAGCCAAGCGGCAGCCTTGGCGGGATTCTCACGTGACCAGGCATCGACCACTTCGCCGATCGCACGATTCTTGGAATCGCCATCGGTCATCGCGGCAATCTTGGTCGAAGCGGTCTGGGGGTCCTGGGCAGCCAGGCTGCGGATCGCGGAGGCCATGGCGGCATCCTGCTGGTCGGCCGGGAGGGTCTTGATCCAGGCCTCGGCCTCGGTGAAATTCTTGGCTCCCCACTGGGCGGCGATCGATTCGTAGGCGTTGGTTTTGGCCTCCCCTTCCATGGTGGTGGCGAGCTGGACTGCCTTCTGGGGACTGGTCATCGCGAGCTCGCGAACGACGGAGTTCATGGCCTGGTCCTTGTCATTTCCCTTGAGCGTCTGTGCCCAGGCGAGCGCGGCTTCTGGATTGGACTTCGCCCACTCCGCTGCGATCAGGGAGGCTCCACCACCGCCGCCGTTGCGACCGCCGCCCATCGGGCCCATGCCCATCATGGCGAATTCACGCGGATGCTCGGCGAAATACTTGGCGGCGTTCTCGGGATCGGTGCTGGCCCAGCCCTGGAGGATGGTCGGCTTGGCGAACATGCCGGCCATGCCCATCTTGTCGGAGTAGGCCATGGCAGCGAGAGGATCGGTCTCCGCCCAGCGGCCGAAGAGGAGGATGGAGGCCATGATGCGCTCGTTGATCGGCAGATTTTCGAGCTTGGCGGCTTCCGCCTCGAGTTGGGTGGGGTCGAGGTTCTGATAGAAATCGAGCAGGGCCTGGATGCGACCGAGCTGGCCGGGCTTGGTGCGGATGTCTTCAATCGACTTGGCACGATTGCCGCCGCGACCGCTTTCACCGCCCGACGTGCCTGCGGAGGCCCGACTGGAACGCGAGGTGGATGAAGCCGTTTCAGAAGGCGTTGCCGCGGCGGGTGCACCGTTCTTGCCGGCAACGAAACCACCCGCGCCTCCAATGAGGAGGGCGGCGGCAGGGAGGATCCAGGGATTTTTCATGATGGAAGGCTGACGGAGTTGAAAACCCGCCGCCGCCTGAATGTTTCTGTCAATTTTCTATTTGGGCCGAACTTTCCACTCCGGGTCCGGCATTTTGCGTTCGCCGACCCGTTCGACGCTGGCAAAAAACGCCCCAAGAATCTTCCCTTCTCCGGTCTGCCCCTCGGTCCAGGCTTCCAGCTCGATCGGACCCTCATTGAGATCCACGCCCAGGGAAACAGAGGTCGCACCCTTGAGCAGCTGGGTCTTGATCTCGAACTTTCCGGCACGAACATGGATGACCCCCGCTTGAAACTGACCGAGCCGGGTGCGCTCCTCCTCACTGGCCTCAGCCGGAATCTTGCGCAGGATGACGCGGTAGTGGCCGCTCTGGTTGGCGTGGAGTTTCCAGTGGCCGGAGATGCTGGGCAGGGACTTGGATTTTTCCGGATTGGCGAGGGTTTCCAGGAGATTGGAAAGCGCGGCCTGATTCGGGTAGGTCTCCTGACCTTTGGCGTCTGTGGACTCACGGCTGGGCCACCAATCGCCCCAAGTCAGAGGAACGATCTTCTGACGATCATCGCCAACGATGGCACGCGCGGGATCGACAAGAGCCGGTCGGATCGACTGCCACCATGAACCGTATTGGGATAAGAGATCCGAAACGATTTTCTCATGGGTCTCAAAATCCTCCCGGTGAAAAGTTCGACGGTTCAGGAGTTCAAAGCCTTTGAGCCTCCATTCGGACGATAGGATGGTGAAATCATTCGACTTGTATCGATCCGGGGATTCAGAGCGAGGAAATCCATCCCATTGGAAAAATGTCCGCTCCGGCAGAGGGGATTCGTCTCCCAGAATCCACTTCGAGAGATCGATCCCATCGCCTTTCCAATCCCTGAACATAGGAACGCGGCAGAGCCCACCCAGAGTAGGGAAAAGATCGAAGGCAGCGGTCAGCCCCTTGAGGGTTCTCCCAGCGGGTACATGATCAGGCCAGCGGATGCTGACATCCTCTGTAATATCCGGATCAGGCCCCCCCGGTCTAAACTCTCTCATCAGCACTGTGATCGTATTGTTTTCCAGACCTTGACGCTTCAACTCGGCAAGGACCCTCGCGGCGGCAATTTCAGAAATGCGAGGAAGATTCAACTGGAGATAGAAAGGCTCACGAGCTACGGCGCGGCTGGCGAGCCACCTCACGGTTTCGGTTGCGATGATTTCCTCAGTCTTCCCTTTGTGCTGCGACCACCCAGAGCGATCCCGAAGCCACGGATCAGACTCGCGATTTCCCCAGCGGTCTTGAGCAGACGCGACCGAGGGACCTCCACACACCAGAAACTCCGAGTAACCACGATCTTCCGGACGGAATGGCAGGGACTCACCCAACCCCCACTCACCAAAGATCGCGGTGCGATAGCCTGCTGACTTGAAAGCTTCTGACAAAAGCGGAACATCCGGGCGGATGGTTTCACGGCCTCCAGTCGCTCGACAGGGGTGACACCCAGACAAAAACGACGCGAACTCAGAGGGCCATTGGCCAAAGGTCAGACATTTCTCAAAACGAACGCCGTGATTGGAAAGGTCCTGAATTTCCTCCTGACCTGATCGCAAATGAAATCGGATTACCACAAGGTTCGGCCGCTTTTCCTCCGCCCTGCCAAGTCCGCAGGTCAGGGCGATTGCGATTGCGGCCAAGCGGCGAACGGAGAGCATGAACGGCATCTGATCCCCTCATGAACGCCGACCGCAAGCCCTTCCGTGTGCTCTTTGTGTGCATGGGCAACATTTGTCGA
>JAIXVN010000525.1 GCA_027483005.1 Verrucomicrobiaceae bacterium | reverse complement strand
TGGGAGTGGCCTGCCGGATGCTGGGCGACCGGCACGAGGCGGAAGAAGTCCTGCAGGATGCCTTCGTGCGGATCTGGCATCGATCCGGGGATTACGACCCCGCTCAATCCCCCCCTTTCGTCTGGGCCTTCGCCGTGTTGCGTGGGCTGTGCATCGACCGCTTGCGCTTCCGTCATCGGGAAAAGCGTGACTCGTCGCGGGTGGTGCCGATCCATTTGCATGCACCACCGGAGCGATCGGAGGATCCCCGAATCATGGCGGTCGATGACTGGCAACGGGTCCGCAACGCACTGGAGAAACTTGACCCCGATGAGCGCAGTTGCCTCGAGTTGGCCGTTTTCCTGGAATACACGCATTCGGAAATCTCCGAGCAGCTCGGCACCCCGCTGGGCACGGTGAAAAACCGCCTCAGACGCGCCCTCGACAAGGTGCGCAACCATTTGTCCCGCCATGAATTCTGATCCACACGAAAACGCCGCCTGGCGGATTTTTGGAATGCTCGATGCCGATGAGGCGGCGGCGTTCGACGAGGCTGCACGCCAGGATCCTGAACTCAGGAGGGCGGTCGATGAAATCCATGAGCTCACCACGGCGTTGGCGGTTGTCTCGTCGGTGCAGGTAAAGCCTCGTGCTCGGGAACTGGATCGACTCCGGGCGCGACTCGGATTTCAAATCCACCGACGCTCCGAATGGATCGCGTGGTCCGGCTGGGCGGCTGCGGCGGTCCTCGCCCTGGTGCTCGCCCTGCCAAAGTCTTCAAGAAATGAGCCAGGCGGGCTGGTGGCCGGGTCTGCGCGGGTCCCTTCAGAACCCCGCGTGCAGGTCGCTGCAGCGGGAGCTGCAAAGGTCGAGGCCGGCGAGTCTCATGCATCCCCCGGTCCCGCGATCGATCCGACTGCCACCGCGCTCCTTGAAAACGCCGCGTCGGGGCGGATCGAGACCAAGCGCCTGATCCAGGAAATCGAAGTGCTGCGCGGGCAGCTTGCCAGCATCCAGAAGCGGGATCGCGAGCGGTTTTCTCCGGTGCCCGGAGTCGCTTGGCCGATCGTGATGACCATGCGTCCGCCAGGCTTTCCGGTTGAAGGGGATTTTGCCGCCAATTCCCTCAACACCGTGCTGGGGGACGCCCTGGCCGGACGCGAGACTCTTGCCGGAGGTCGGCACATGAGCCCGTTCGGCGAGCCAACCGAGACCCTGGAGGCCCCGGTCATCGCCGCGCCCGAGCCTTTCGCTCCAGCCCCCGCTACACCGACACCCACCGCCATTCCCATCTATGATTCCGCCCGTGATGCCGGGACCTTGGTGGTGGGAAATCTGCCACAGCTTGAAGCGAACGAATCCTACAACCTCTGGGTGCGGACCAGTGATGGGACCAATCCCATTTACGTTGGCCGTCTTCCCCAGACCGTCGCCGCCGGAGCGGATGCGCTCGACTTCAGCCTCGGATCGACAGGGATCGTGCCATCCGGTTTCCTGCTCACCCGGGATGCCGACAGCGCTGCGGTCACTCCGGGGATGAACAACACGATCCTTCAGGGCCCCTGAGCCTCACCAGGTGGTGTTGATCGAAAAGTGAAGCCGGGGGTTCGCCTCGTCGGCGTCCGGGTTGTCGATCGGAATGCCGAGGTCCGCCTTCGCCGTGAGATGATCATCGAGCCGCCAGCGGAATCCGACGCCGACCGCTGCGAGCTGGCTGCCGTCGTTGCCCTGATGGCTGTCGAGAAATCCCGCATCGACGAAGGAAACCGCCTGGAGATCGCCGGCGATGCGGGAATGCCAGGTCGGCGATTGCCACTCGAGGGTCATGATCAGCCCGTTGTCGGCAAAGCCCTTCGTTTCATCGAAGCCGCGGACCCGGGTCGCTCCGGACGAGGCGAACTGGTCGGACGGGAGCAGGCCGGAATCACTCCACTGGGCCTTCATTCTCCCCAACAGAAGGCCAGCTTCGCCGAGCTGCCACGTCCGTTCCGCCTCCAATTGGGCCACCAGCGATTCCGCGCCGGTTCCTCCGAGTGCGATGAAATCCTGATCCTCCGAACCGAAGATTCCGTTGCCAGGACTGAAGTGCAGGGAAGCATCGAGCCGGGTGCTGCCGAAGCGATCGGTCGAACGCCCTTTCCAGCCGCTTGAGACTTGGAAAAAGCGGACCCCCTGTCCGGCTCCGGAGGGAAACTCGTAGTGCTGGTCGCGGAGCTCCATGCCCGTCCGCCACTCGTGGGAAATGCCGTTCCAGCGCGGAAGCGGCACCCGGTAGTCGAGGGCGAAGCGTGAGAACCGGCCGCTTTGGTCGATGAGTCCCGCTGTTTGCGAATCAACCTCCGAGTAACCGGCGGAAAGCTGGATCAGCGTCCTGTTCGCCAGTGGCATCTCGTAGCTGCCGCTGATCCCCTGAAGCCTTTCCACATCCAGCGCGGAGGTGATCTGGGCGGTCAGGCGATGATCGAGTCCGAAGACGTCACCATGTTGAAATCCAGCGAAAAGTCGCTCATCACCCAGGCGATCGCTGAGTTGATTGTCGATCCCCACATAACCGCGCCAGGCCTTTGGCGAACGCAGCCTGAGGGTGAGATCGAGGGCGTCCGGCGTGTTGCCATCGGCATAGGAAACCGAGGCCCTTCGCAGCGGGTTCTCATTGAGCCATTCCAAGTCGTCGAGAATGGTTCCCTCGTTGAGGGCCTGGCCGGGTTGGGTCCGGAACGCGTTCACCGCGAACTTGAGCCCGAAGGCGGGTCGGCCGGAAAGCAGGACCTGTCCCGCATGCGCCTCGCAAAGCCGCACCGCCACAAGGCCGGAGGTGATTTCCTGATCAGGAAAAGTGGCGTGCATGAACGGTCGGCCGCATGCCTTCATCGCGGCTTCGATCCTGGCACCCATGACCTCCAGCGAACGGAGGGAAACCGCCTTGCCGATGAAGTCGCCGACCGCTTCACGCAGGGCTCTCGATTCATTGTCTGAAAAGCCATCGATCCAGACCCCGGCCTGTCCAAGCACCTGGAGCTTGAGGGCGGTACTCTCATCCGCCGCGAT
>JAIXVN010000459.1 GCA_027483005.1 Verrucomicrobiaceae bacterium | reverse complement strand
CGAGGGGAAAAGGGCTCCGCATCCATCCAGCGAACGGGAACCCGGGTCGTAGGTTGAAGCCAGGGACCTCAGGGCGTTGATGGACTCCTTGGCTGGCTCATTGACGGCAGGCGCACGTTTCGAGTAGTCGGCCAGACGCTGCGTCCGAGCCTGGTTTTCACTGGCACCGAGATCGAGGGATTGGTCGGCCCCGCCCTGCCACATCTGGGTGGCCACCGTATGGATTCTCAGGATCGTTTCTCCGCTGTCCCTCTGCGCCGCAGTGATCGGCACCCATTCCACGGGATTTCCCTTAGGGGTCATCCAGACAAACAAGGGGAGTCCGAGTGGGCGGTTGAGTTCGGAGCAGAGGAGGGATGAGAGCAGTGCGGACTCCCGGCAGGCATCGGCATCCACCAGCACCGGGACGAGGTTGTCATTGATCAGGTCCACGATCTTCGGATCGCTTTGGATCGCATTCAGCGAGGCAAGGTAGTCGAGTTGCTGGGGGACCACGATCACGGCAAGAACGAGGCGGTTGGCCTTGGCGGCGGATTCGAAGGTTTGCCGGGTGAATGGCTGCCAATGGATCGGAGAGTTGGCCTGGCGCGCCAGAAGGGCGGAGGGATTGCCCGCCAGGCGATTGGTGAGCAGCTCGGGGCTGACCACATCCGGTTTCTTGATCACGGTGGGGGGCTTGTTCCTGCGGCAAGCGGAACCGGCGATCATGGCCGTTGCGCAGCATAACAGTACGAGTCCGCGCGAGGCGGCGAACGGGAGGAGCGGCATGAGATCTCGAGTGGGGGAGGGTTTATCGAAACTTACGGACTCATCCTGAAGAAAAGTCTTCCGCTACTGCAAGCCGAAGCTACGGTGGCGGCGGATTTCCCAACGGTGTGACAAGTCTCGTAGTTTCAAGTCAGAAGGGTGGGGTGGGCAAGACCACCTTGTCGATCAATCTCGCCCACGCGTTTGCCCGGGCGGGGGTCAGGACCTTGCTTGTTGATGCGGATCCCCAGGGCTCGGTCGGCCTCTCGCTGACCCGTCAATCGCGGCTGCTCGGAGGAGTTTATGATTTCTTCGCCGATCCCGGCATTCCGCTCGACCGCCTGATTGTTCCGACCCGTCTTGAAACCTTCTCACTCGTGGCCAGTGGCCAGGCGAGCGATTACGAGACCGGTGGTGGCGTTGGGGGAGCCTACCTCGCCCGCGTCCGGGCGTTTCTCCGGGCAGTGGCGGCCCGCAACTTTGATCTTTGCATCATCGATACGGCTGCGGGGCTTTTCGGAGTGACTGGCGATGTGATCGCCTCCAGCGATGCGGTCATCATTCCCCAGCAGGCGGAGCCCCTCGGGATCCGCTCGGTGCCGAAGATGCTGGAGGGGCTGAATCGTCTGCGGGTCATGAATCCGCGGCTCAGCGTGCTCGGAGTGGTCCTGACCATGATGCAGGAGGATTTAGCTGAGAGTGTTGAGGCCGGGCAGGCGCTGCGGCAGTTGCTGCCTCCAGACCTGGTGTTTCAGACGTCGGTGCCACGTGATGGCGTGTTCGTGAAGGCGAGTGCCCGGGGGCTGCCGGTCGGGGTGCTGGACGAAGGCGCCGGTGCCCAGGCGGTCTTCGATTCGCTGAGTGCGGAGATTGAGAGAAAGTTTCAAAGCCTGGGCTATCGGACCCAGATCCACGCATGATGGACCTTGTACATCCATGGCTCGATCCGGCCGAGGTCAGACGCATGGCCGAGCGTCTGCTGGCACCCGTGCAGGAGCAGGCGGTGCCTGTTCAGGACGCGGAATTTGGAGAGGGCTTTGTGGGATTCGATCAGGTCCCGGTTTCTGCGCCCTTGGCGGTCCCTGAGCCTGACGCCACAGTGGAGGCCGTGCGGCCCGTGGCGGAACCGCAGTCGGGGGCGAGGGAGCCTTTCCTCGACCGCATCACCCGTTTCCGGGATTGGCTGCGCGACCACTTCCAAGCGGTTGGGGTTTTCCTGATGGATCAGGATGGAACGGTGATCTTCGATGAAGGCGGGCACGGGAAACTTCACTGCCTCGCCAGCAGTCTGGCGGCTTCCTCGCGTCGCCCAGGCGCTATTCCCGGCAACGTGCGCATCAAGGTCGGTGCTTCTGCGACCCTGGAGCTGATCCCGACAGGAGCTCCCGATGGCTGCGTGATTCTCGGTGCCGTGGTTCCGGAGCCTCTTGATCCGTCATCGATCCAGATGATCCAGGAGGCGCTGGGCGCATTTGCCGGGCTCCAGCGGTGAGGGTTTTCAAAGGCCGAAAAGCGCTCCGGCCGCCTGCTCGTTTCCTCCCACGGAAGTGACCACCGAGTGGGTACAAAAGCCATTGCGGATTGCATCCACGGCGACGACGCATTGAAAGGCTGAGGCGGCTCCGAGTGATTCGCCAAGGACACGGCGTGGGGAGCAACGCGCTCCCCGCCAATCCAACCAGGCCAGGTCTTCAGGCTGGTCGTGACTCTTCAAGCCACAGCGACCATCGACCAGCAGGGTGCCCCCGTCATCCGCCGCGCCGATCCCCCCACGCAGGCGGGCTGCGGCCTCGATGCGCTCCCGGTTTCCTGAAAATGTTTCCGGATCAGGAACGCACAGCAACTGAGGACCCGAACCGTCGGCCTCAAGATAGAGAGCGGCAGCCCCTTCCGAGGGCACGTAGTCGCGAGAGTAGAAGCGCAGGGCCTCGGCGCTGAGCCAGTCGATTTCCTCGTCACCGATCACCAGGCAGCCATCGACTTCCCCGCGCTCGAT